>DASRUN010000001.1:0-42572 GCA_035655435.1 archaeon
AGATCTATCGTTGACCATTCCTTCCTCAGTGTTGCCACTGCAGTCCCATTAGAGTGCTCCTGTCAAAAGACAGAATTGCAACTAATGGCATGGGTCTCGCCCGTTGCCTGAGTTGACAGGACGCTTCATAGTACGAGCTGACGATGACCATACAACACCTCTCAGTGTGTCAGGAAAGCTCTTTAGACTGTCCATCATTCTACTGTCGCCCCTGGTGAGTTGTCCGGCGTTGTGTCCAATTAAACCGCAGCATCCACCCCTTGTAGTGCGCCCCCGCCAATTCCATTAAGTTTCACCCTTGCGAGTATACTTCCCAGGCGGTGGACTTAAAACCTTCGCTTCGGCACCCCCACACTACGTGAGTGCTAGGACACCTAGTCCACATCGTTTACGGCTGGGACTAACGGGGTATCTAATCCCGGTCGCTCCCCCAGCTTTCGTCCCTCACCGTCAGAGCCGTCCTCGTGAAGCGCCTTCGCTACTGGTGGTCTTTTCGGGATCACAGCATTTCACCACTACTCCGAAAATTCCCTTCACGTCTACCGGTCTCGAGCCCTGCAGTATCCCCGGCAATTCGACTATTTGAGATAGCCGATTTCACCGAGGACTTACAGGGCAGGCTACGGACGCTTTAGGCCCAATATAAGGGGATACCACTCGGACTGTACGTATTACCGCGGCGGCTGGCACGCATCTTACCCAGTCCTTATTCGCCAACCTATCTACAGTTGGCAAAAGCTAACAGAGTTAGCACTCGAAGTCCCTCTGTCACACTTTCGTGCATTGCAGAAGATTCGCGCCTGCTGCACCCCGTAGGGCTAGGGTCCTTATCTCAGTACCCTTCTCCGGGCTCCCTCTCTCAAGGCCCGTATGGATCTTCGGTTTGGTGAGCCATTACCTCGCCAACAGCCTAATCCACCGCAGTCCCATCCTAAGGCAGTTACGCTTGCATGGTGCGCACTTTTTGGGAAAAAGAACATTCCAGTATCTATTTCCTATGAAGCATTAGCCCCAGTTTCCCGGGATTAACTTCTCCTAAGGGTAGGTTAACTACGTGTTACTGAGCCGTTTGCCAGAGTCCACCATAACTTGAACTCTTAGACTTGCATGGCTGAGTCGAACTTCGATAGCAGTACCCGCCAGCAGGATCAGCTGGAATTATTTTAGCTGCCTGAATAGCAGAAATCCACTTAATGAAATTGGATAGAAAGATTTTCCGTTACAGAAAACCTCTAACAACAACCAACATCACATCCAAAAAAACTTGGATGCTCATGTAACTCCAATCCAAACCAAACGCGATGCGGAAGCCAAGTAAAATACTTGACACAAAAGCACGGCTTTCGCTCGAAGCTTTTTTTTCCACTGAAAAAACGCCTTATTTTTGTAAGATCGGGCAATTTCTATGCGTTTTGCGTATTGGATTATTTATTTACGTTAATTTGGGTGTTGGTGTTAATTATAACTCTATATATTGGCGCATAGTAGGTTTTTAAAGGTTTCTTACGCGTTTTAGTAAAATTACCTTTCAGGAACAATCGAAACAACAGAGAATTTTTTAATATTAGCCACTTGCGACATGCGCCAAAAACACCCCAAAATTTATATTATTTAAGGGCAGTTATTAGTATAGGATAAACATGTACTCAAAAACTGAGGTTCGAGAAAAACCTTATTCCAAGGAACAGGTTAAAGAACTCAAAAAACTTTTTAAGGAACTTGTAAAGTTCAAAGATAGCCCAAGCGTCAAAAAATATACTGCTAAGAGACTTGCCGAGCTCAAGGGATAAGCTCTTTTACCGAATAAAAAGCCGGCGTCCTGAAACCATTTGCATTATTCACTTTCAAATATGCTCTAACAGCAACTCCGGATTTCATTGATTTGTCATCTTGAGAAACCACCAAATCCAGATTGTGCAAACTTGAAATCGCGACAATCCTGAAATCATCCATTAATTTCCTTTTTGCAATTCCGCCTTCATAGGCATTCCAGTATTCCTCGGCCAAATTATCCGCCACACTTTCCAATTGATAACTGTGTTTTTCCGTTAACTTATCGTAAATATTCAGCAAAATGTTCCTGAAGCTTTTTCCGCCAAGTTTCATTTTCGGGGAAATTTCCCTTAACTCCCGACGAACAACATTGCAGCCGTAAACAACCACACTACCTTCCTCAACCAATCTGTCCAAGGCACTTAAATGCTGCAAATGCAACAATTCATAGGCGCTTGTGTCAATCATTGCTCTTAATTGTCTCTGCATACAACTCCTCAGTTTCTGTAACAATCGAATTAACAGAAAATTTACGAGCGAATTCGACTCCGTTTTTTCCCATTTTTTTGCGCAGCGAAGGATTTTTTAAAAGTTTTTCAATTTTCTGCGCGCAATGAAAAAAATCAAACGGAGCAAACAAAAAACCATTCTTTCCCTCTTTAATTGAATCAGGAATTGCCAAAAAATCAGTTCCAACACAAGGAATTCCTGTGGCCATTGATTCTGCAATTGTTAAACCCTGAGTTTCAATTGTGGAAGCTGTTACAAAAATATCATGAGAAGCAACGTGCTTTGCAAGATCTTTTTCATGCAAGGGTTTTTGGAAAAAAACATGTTTCTCTAATTTTTCTTCTTTCACAATTTCCTTCAAATATTTTACAGCAGGACCGGAACCCGTAATTGTAAGAGTTAAATTGTGATTTTTCCAGAGCAAGTGCTTCAAGGCGAAAATAACAACCTCTATATTTTTTTCAAAACTCACTCTTCCAAAGTAAAGAAGCTTTGGAGTTTTGGTTTCGTACTTTTTTTTCGCGAACGCATTGAAAGATTTGAAATCAATCGCATTCGGAAGAACAATTATTTTATTGAAACCGTTTTTCTCCAATTCTTTTTTCATTGCAATACTCGGAGTTGTAATAACATCACACTTATTGTAAAAACCGTTTGTGTATTTCCAAGCGACTTTTTTTGCAAAACCGGATTTTTTAATAAACGGAATAGGAAGATACATTAAAAATTCAGGGATCAAAGTGTGATAGGTTCCTATAACAGGAGTTTTCAATTGGCGCGCATAACGCAAACCCATCCAACCAATTCCAAAAGGAGTGTGAACATGAACCAAATCAGGATTGAATTCTTTTAAAATTTTTTTAACGCGCTTTGATGTTGGAAGCGTGATTTTGTAATCATCATAAGTGGGCAGAGGAACAGAGCCAACAAAAAGCACGCGCAAACCCGCAAGAGTTTCATCGCGGAATTTATGATTTTCCGAAGGAGCAACAATCAAAACATTGTGGCCGCGTTTCTTGAGTTCTTTTGAAACGTTTTTTATCTGCGTTACAACTCCGTTGATTTGCGGAGAATAAGAATCCGTGAAAATCGCAATATTCATAAAAATCATCTCACCGGTTCATAATCGGTTTTACCTTTCCCTGTAAATTGGTAACGCAAACCATTCAGAATGTGGAACAAAGTGAATTTTAAATAACCCCATTTTTTCACGCGCCTTGCGGAAACATGCAAATGAATGTTTCTCGAGAATTTTAACTTTCCCTGCTTTTTCATTCTATGCACAAGATCAAGATCTTCCGCAGTAATAAGAGAAGTGTTGAAACCGTTTGCTTTTCTAAAAGCGTTTGCGCGAACTGCAATGTTCGAACCAATCGGATTATGAAAACCTAATAAAGCTAAAATTGCGAGATAAAGGCTCATCACAATTTTGCTCAAGGACTTTTCCCAACTTGGAGTGTCGGAAAAATAAACCGGACCGTAAAGCATAACCAATTTTGGATCTTTTTCAAATTCAACTGCAATTTGTTCCAACCAGTTTTCAGGAACAATTGCATCAGCATCGGTAAAAACAATTATTTTTCCTTTTGCAATGTTTGCTGCTGCCTGCCGTTCCCATGCCGCGCTTCTGTTTTTTTCTTTAACAACTTTTGCACCAAAAGATTTTGCAATTTTAACGGTGTTATCCTCACTGTAGCCGTCTCCAACCAAAACCTCGAACTCGTGGTTTGTGCGCTGAACCCTTACAGTGGAAAGGGTTTTGGCAATGTACTTTTCCTCATTCAAAGCGCCTATTACAACTGAGATCAGCATTCTAGAATTTGGAGGAATTGTTAATAAAAAAGCATTACTCATGCTTTTCTGTTCTGGGCCGGAGCAACTTCGGAGGCGCCCATTGTCTCGGTTTATGCTGAGGAAGTTTTCCGAAAGAGTATTTCTCAGCCAGCAAAATAACAGCCAAGTCGGTTTCAGAATGTTTTCCCGTCAGGTTCTTTCCGAAAAACAATGAAAGTTCCCAAATTATTTTCCCATCTATATTTTGTCTCCCCGAAACCCGTATCTCATCAACGTGCCCTTTTTGCTTTCCCGAAAGAAAATAATCATGGACGTTTCCCAAACCGGAATTTTTTTTCCGCAAATTAAGTTTTTTTGCAAGTGTTTCCAAAATGGCGCGTTCGTTCACATCTTTATGATCACGAGGAATTTCAATATACATGAAATAAGCTTTTTCAATGTCATTTTTCCTTTTCCTCGCAATTTTGTCGGAAAAACCGGCGTGAACAATGGAGTTTTTTCCCAAAGTTTCCCTCACAATGCGCATTACAGAGTCAACCTCTGCCCGTGCTTCTTCGTGAATTGATTCCGCGCTTAATCTGGGGCGCCGCCTTAATGGATTTGCAGAAGCAATTCTCAACCCTAATCTTGTTACAAATTTTCTAAGCATATGCCCGAAAAAAGAAAGAATCTCCAAGTATAAATAATATAGAGTCTTGGAGAGTGCTGAAAAAACAGTGATTTTACTGCTTTGCTCTTAATCTCAAATAGCGTTTTTTTCGCTGCTTTCTCCTCATTTTCTTGAGGTGCCATTTCCAGCGTTGCCTGGATTTGGTCTTCTTGAATCGCGAAGTGTCATTGCTTTGTCTGCTCAAAAATGCTCACCGATTATTAAAATTCAAAAAAAGTGAATTCAAAAACAATTCTAATGGCACATATTTAAAAAGGTATTATTTGCTCCCTTGGAGCCATTTCACACCTGCATAAACGAAAGGAGTATTCACAAAAGACAAGGCTATTTTGAGCACTAAATAAGGAATAGCCAATGCTATTACAAACCCGGCATCATAGCCTTTTGCGAGGTCAAAAAATGCTATAAACATGAAAATGAGCGTGTCAATTGTTTGTCCAATAATATTGCTCACGTTACTTCTCAACCACAAAAAATTTCCCTTTGTTTTTTCCTTCAAATAACTGAAAACACGCGTGTCCATTTGGTCTGCAAAGAAAAATGCCAAAATGCTCGCAACTATAATTCTTAAACTCTGGTTGAAAACCGGTTCAAATGCATCAGCCTTAATCCAGGAACGCTCGGCATACGGAAGCGAAACCGCAATAATTGTTACAATCGAAACAAAAACAAGCGTGAGCATTGCAAGCCAAATCAATTCCCTTGCTTTCTGCCTTCCATGAACTTCATTGACGGCATCAAGGATGAAAAAAGTCATGAAAAAAGGAATTAATCCCACCGAAAAAATAATTGGAATTCCTAACAAATTAATTTCGGAAACTTTTCCGCCCAAAAGATTTGATGTTATAACAGAAGCAATGAAAATAAACCCTAGAAAAGTTGTTCTGAACTCCAAAGAATCAAATTGTTTCAGCATTAGCTTCAACTCTAAATAGACCTCGCGCACCAATTTCTCACTGTAAAAAAACAGCGCTCATCGGGGTACGATATCGGCAACAAGAATTATGACTAAAGTGTTAATAAAACTAGCGTGGGTACTTAAGTCAACCTAGGACAATCGCGGTACTAGCTAACATTATCATTAATTCAAATACGAAATATACAAATATATAAATGAGTGTAAAAAAAATTCTTTTCAATTTTGACTCCATTAAATCAGGGAAATATTTTGGAGCCAAATTATAAAAACCTAGTGAAAAAATAACCCCCAAGGTTGACATAAATATTAGAGTAAAAAGTGGGGGCGAATAAAATGAACGGGAAACAAAAATTTGAACTATAGTACCCAAGACCATTAATAAGATCAGTGAAAATATTGGGGAAATAAATGCAAAAAACAATGTACCGATAAAGGCAATAAATAAATTTTTATAATTCATAAAAAGAAATAATATTGCAACAGTAATAAAAGCATTTGGAAAATTGGCGATAAAATAGAGTTAAACCCATTTTCAGCTAGAAACCAGGATATGCCTGAATTTACTGCACAATACAGATTTCCGCCTATTTAAAACAACAATGATGCTTAATATATTGCAGTAAAAGGCTAGAAATAGAAAATCCCCCAGAACTTTATCAGAAAGGCGATTCCCCAATGTCAAAAAATGAAGCTTCGCAGGAATATGTTGCACGCTCAAAGAAAATAATGAGAAGCGATGACGAACTGATTGGCGATTGGAAAAAAGCCGAATACGCATTGAAAGAAGAAACATTCTGGAGCAAGCACAGGCCGCGCGGAACACTGCAGGAAAAAAAAGATATGAAAGACAAACTCAACGTTCAAAAAACAGAAACCAAAGCAAGCCAATGGAGTGAAATTATTCCAATAACATCCCCCGGCGGAGCATTTGTGGATACAAAAAAACACAAAACACTAAAAGAAGACATAGCCGAAAACCAGCGCAGGCACGACCAAATTAGGAAAAATAATTTAAGCTCGGCGAGATGAAAATTAGAGGAATTAGTCACATCTTCAATTTTTTTCTTTTCTTTGTTTCCGGTTCATCCAAGTAGTTTTCCGGGGCACTGATTTTTTCGCCTGATTCCAATTCAAGTTTTTTTCTTGCGCCACCGGCAATTTTTCCGCCCAATTTGGCGGCTTTCTTGTTTTGAACAAATCCTTGGGCATCTTCAACTGTACGATTTTATCGTACGATTCAAAACCTTCTCCTGAAAGCTGCATCATATAACTCAAAAGAAAAAAAAGATGTGCCCCCAACGGGATTCGAACCCATGTTCTCGGCTTGAAAGGCCGATGTCCTTGGCCGGACTAGACGATAGGGGCACGCTAGAGAAGATTTATAATTGTTTTACTAGCGAATTAGTTAATCTAGTATATTGAAAACGATTTAAAATTGTTTTTAAAGCTATGCAACCAACAAAAGTGTGATATAATATGGCAATGAGTCCAGTAGCATCAAAAAGGCTTTTCGAAAACGTATGGGTGTGCATGCACTGCATGGCAACCATTAGAGGCCAAAAGGGGCAAAAACCCAACAAATGCAGAAAATGCAACAGCCACAGATTAAGATTAAAGAAAAAAGGAAAGAAGAAAGCGGCCTAAAAAAAACCGCTTTTTACAAAACTTTCCGAAAACTATTTTTCACAATTCAAATTTTTTGGTTTTCACCACTATCTACGATTACTTGCAATTAGTGAAGCAGCACTTAGAATTGCCGCACTCAAAACCGCAAGATCTGAAGAAACATTTCCATAGCCAACCAAACCGGCTGAAAGCTTTATTATGAAAAGGCTTACCGCAAAATAAACCACTCCAAGAATAATCAATATCACCGAAGAAATTATGATAATACTGAGAGTAGCCCCTAATCCAAAAGCCTCGTTCAAAACCATTTTTCTTTCACCTCCAAACATTTAATTAAAACTCCAGGATAATAATAGAATCATGGAAATAAAAGAACTTATCTATGCTCTAAGGCCGGGCAATGGGGTTCTTGCTGCAATAGGGGTTTTTACCGGATTTACTGTTGCAAGAGGAGCAATCGGATTTAACATAGATTTAGCATTTGCAATGCTTGCTGCATTCTTTATTACAGGCGCAGGAAACGTGATCAATGATTATTTTGATTTTGAAATAGATAAAAAGCTCGGGAAAAACATTGTAAAAAATTTTGAAGGAAAAACGCTATTTGCATACTCAATGTTCTTGTTTGCAGTCGGACTGATATTTACAACAGGAATTAATTATGATGCAACCCTTATCGCACTTTTTGTTTCAATACTCCTTATAGTGTATTCCGGAATAATGCAGAATTACAAATTCCTTGGAAACATTGTTGTTTCTATTGGAACAGCAGCCACTCTAATTTTCGGTGCAACAATAATGCACAATTATTCAATCGTAATCTGGTTTGCCATATCAGCATTCTTTGCAAACATAGCACGCGAAATAATTAAGGATACTGAGGACATGAAAGGAGATAAAGGAGCAAAGAAAACTCTTCCAATGTTAATCGGAGTTTCAAAAACCGGATTTATTGTGTTTGCGGCTTATCTTCTCGCGGTTCTTGTAGCGCTTTATGTTATGATAATAGGGATTGTAACCGGAATTTTGTATCCGCTTCTTCTTGCAGCCGCTTCAATAGTGTTCTTTACATCATGGAAATTTTTTGCTAAAAAAGAATACAATAAAGCGCAGAAATTCTCCAAACTCGGAATGACAATAGCGCTCCTTGCCTTTTTGGGGGCGGTACTCTGACACGAGAAGACACGCTCAAAAGAACAATGGATTCTCTCAGAAAACACTTTTTTGAAGTATCAACTTTTTTGGGGTCAAATACTTGTTTTGATATTATAGCAAAAAGCAATGAGAAAACTCTGCTTGTGAAAATTTATGAGAACATTGACTCAATCAGAAAAGAACAGGGAGAGGAATTAAAAAAACTCGGGCAAGTGCTTAATGCTTCCGCATTGATGATAGGAAAAAAAACAAAAGTTTTCCAGCTCAAGCACAATACTGTTTATTATCGCTATGATGTTCCAGCAATAACAATCGAAACATTTGAAAGAATACTTGAAAACGAAAACCCGAAAGCAAAGTATTTCAAAGGAAAATACATTGTGGACATTGATTTTGAGAACTTGAAAAAGAAAAGAAACGAACTTGAACTATCATTAAATGAACTCGGAGAAAGAATCGGATTGGCGGCGGAAACACTCCATAGATTTGAAAAAGGCGGGTCAACATCGCTTGAAACCGCGAAAAAACTTGAAAAAGAGTTGGATGAGGATTTTGCATTGGATGTTGATATTTTCAGGCATCAACCGCTTATGAAGGGAATAGATGAAATTCCGGATGAAAGATTACTTGAAAAAATACACAATCTTGGATTAAAAATGGCTGTTTTCAAACACACGCCATTCAAGGCTTATGGAACAAGCGAACACGGGATTTTCATCGGAACAGGAAAAGGAAAAACTGACATTCCGAAAAAGGCTTTGGAACTCAAAAAGGCAAGTGCAATAGTAAAAAACGATTCAATAATTGTTACAAAAGAATACAAATACGAAACACTCCACGGAGTTCCAATAATAGAGGAAAGCGATTTAGATACTATAAGCAAACTCAAGGATCTCAAAAAAATGATCAAGGAAAGGGAAAAAACAAATGAAAAATAGTGAGTTGGAAAGAAAAAAACTTGTTGAATACCTAAGCGGAACCTATTTAAAAAACCCTGAAATAAAAAAAGCTTTTTTAGAAATTAAGCGCGAAAATTTTCTCCCAAAAAAATACGCAGAATACGCGTATGCAGATAATGCGCTTCCAATCGAGCACGGGCAGACAATTTCACAGCCAAGCACGATAGCAATAATGCTGGAATTGTTGGAAGCAAAAAAAGGAATGACCATCCTTGAAATAGGCTCGGGATTTGGGTATGTGCAGGCACTGCTCTCAAAAATTGTCGGAGAAAACGGAAATGTTTTTGGAATTGAATACATAAAAGAGCTTGCAGAACAATCCAAAAAAAATCTAACAACAGAGGGAATAACGAATTCTGAAATAAAATCCGGAGACGGTTCTATTGGCTGGGAAGAAAAAGCTCCTTTTGATAGAGTTTTGTTCAGCTGTGCATGCCCGTTCATTCCAAAACCGGTTTTTGACCAATTAAAAGAAAACGGGAGGATTGTCGCGCCAACAGGAGATATTCACACACAAAGAATGGAAATAATGAAAAAAATTCGAGGAAAAATGCTAAAGGAATATTATGAAGATAGTATGTTCAACTTTGTACCGTTAAGAGGGAAAAATGGTTTTCAGTGAAAAAGCCTGTAATTCGTTTTCTTCAAACTTATGAAATGTTTTCCTTTTCCTTTTGCAGGAAGAGAAAATTTTGCCTCAACAAACTTTTTCCCATTGCGGGTTTTTTCTGCGCCCTCAACAAGAATGTAATCCTTCACGAATTCTCTTACAAAATCACTTTTTGGAGTTGAAAAAATTTCTATAGGAGAACCGATCTGCTCTATTTTCCCGGAATTCATTACAATAATTCTATCGCTTAAAAAAAAAGCCTCATCAATGTCATGAGTAACCAAAACCATAGTGAGAGAGGTTTTTTCTCTCAACTCATTAAGAAAAAACTTCATTTTTTCCTTTAAAGCAGCATCCAAACCATTCAAAGGTTCATCTAACAACAAAATATCAGGTTCTGATGCAATGGCACGCGCAATTGCAACCCTTTTCCTCTCTCCCCCACTCAGAGTTTCAACATTTCTTTTTTCAAAACCCTCCAAATTTACTGTTTTAAGCGCAGCAACAACTTTTTGAGAAATTTTTTCGGATTTTTTCATTTCAAGGCCAAAAGCAACGTTTTCAAAAACATTCAAATGCGAAAACAATGAATCCCCTTGAAAAACTACACCGGCATTACGTTTTTCTGGAGGAATTTGGGTTACGTCTTTTTCACTGAAAAAGATTTTTCCGGAAACCATTTCTTGGAGACCACAAATACACCTTAAAATAGTTGTTTTTCCTGAACCGCTCGGCCCAACAATCGAAGTAAAGCTCCCTGAAGGAATTTCGAAAGAAATATTATCCATGTTCCATGCCGGGAATTTAACGGAAACATTTTCAAGCAAAACTTTCATTCAGAAAACCTCGGCATCATTTGAAAAAAATTCTATTGCATAGAAAGCAATAAAACTAAATGCAAAAAGCAGAAAACCCATTGCGCCTGCGGCAAACAAATCATAGGTTGAAATAAGCCTGTAAATGTAAACAGGCATAGTGGCAAAAATTCCATCATAAAGAACAAGAACTAATCCTAATTCTCCTAAAGAAATTGCAAAAGCAAATGCCATTGAAGCAATAAGCGCTTTTTTTATCCGCGGAAACTGGATTTTTATGAAAACAGAAACATCATCCGCGCCAAGGGTTTTCGCGGAATCGATGCTTTCAGAGTCAACCTGCAACAAAGCATTATTTATAATCCTGAAAGCAAATGGAAAAGCCAGAATTGAATGGCCTATAGCAATAATTAATAATTGGCCGGAACCAAAGCCAAGATAATAGCCGAAAGCAAGAGTAATAACAGAAACTGCAATGGAACAGCTTGCAAAGAAATTGACAAAAGGAACATTTGTCTGCTTCAAAGAAGCAATCAAACCCAAAAAAGAGGAAACAAGTGCAGCAAAAAAAGCAAGGAAAAGACTTAGGAGAACGGCTGTAATCGCATTGGTTTCAAAAAGAGTGACATTTGAAACAGAAAATATTTTTTCAAAAGCGCGAAGAGTAAAATCTCCCGTACTTGGATCAAAAAAAGCGAAAACTGCAATCGCAAAAATAGGAAGCAGCGCAATGACAATAATAAAAATTAGGAAAGAAAATTCTGCAATGCCTCTTAATGATGAAAAATTGAATTTTGAAAGAGGTTCTCTATTAGATTTTTGGGAAACTGAATGTTTTTTCGAAAAATAAAAGTAAAGAGAAGCAATAATGGAAAGAACAATGAATTGGAACAATGCAAAAAAAGCCCCTGTTGCAAAATCAAGGTTTCTCAAAATTTGACGGTAAATCTCAACTTCTAAAGTAGAAAACTGCAACCCCCCAAGAGTTGTTATTATTGCAAAGCTTGTGAAACAGAAAATGAAAACAAGCGAAGCGGAAGCTATTATTGAAGGAAGCAATTGAGGGAGAGTAATCCGTAAAAAAACATCAAAATTATTTGCGCCAAGTGTTTTAGCGGATTCCTTCATTTTAACATCAAGATTTTCCCAAGAAGAGGAAACAAATCGCATTACAATCGGAAAATTGAAGAAAACATGCGCGAGAATTATTCCCAAAAAACCATATAGGAATTGGATGTGAAAACCGAAAAGGTTTTTCAGAATAGAGTTAACCCAACCGTTATTTCCCAAAAGTATTACGAATGCGAGAACGACAAGAACGGAAGGAAAAACAAACGGGACAAGGGAAATTGCCTTAACAATTTTTTTCCCGGGAAAATCCTTTCTTGCAATCAAATACGCAGCAGGAATGCCGACAAGCAGGGAGAAAATTGTAGAAATAGATGCTTGGTAAAAGGAATTCCAAATAAGTGTTTTGTTTTCAACGAGAATTGAAATAAAATCTGAAAAAGAATTTTGATTAAGGGAAATGGATTTCAACAGAACAATAGCTAATGGATAGAAAAAGAAAAAAAGAAAAAAAGCCGTGAAAAAGGCGATCAAGCTCAGCCTGAGATAATTATTTTTTCCCACTCTGAAATCCACTCACCCTGCTTTTGTTCAACCAAATCAGAATCCAATTGGAGCGTTGCATGAGGAACAATTGCATAATCCTCAAAAGATTTTGGAACTGAAACATTTTCGTTTGCAGGAAGCATGTACTGATGCAACGGAATCTCTTTTTGGAATTTTTCCGTAAGAGAGAATTCTATAAATTGTTCCGCAAGCTTTCGGTTCTTTGTTCCTTTAACAATTCCCATTCCCTCAATCTGAACATAATGACCCTCATTGAAGCGCGCACCTAAAATATTGGTTTTTCCTTCTGCTTCCGCATAATAAGGAGGAGAGGTAGCATAAGAGAAGTAAATAGGGGCTTCTCCCGCGGCAAACAATCCCGCGCTTTCATCCCAAGAATCAGTAACAGTTAAAATATTCGGCTTGAGTTTTTTCCAAAATTCTTTGTAACCGGGATCGCCATAAACATTTACAGTCCAAAGCAACAAACCCAAGCCCGGAGAAGAGGTCTTCGGATTTTGAATGACAATGCTTTTTGTAAGAGTTGGATCTAAAAGGGAATCAAAATTATTTAAGGGAAAATTTATTTTGTCGGAATCATAAACAAAGGCAAAATAACCGTAATCATAAGGGGTTAGATAGCCATTTCCGAAGCGAAGTTCCTCAGAAACAAGAGCAATGTTCTCTGGAGTGAACTCCTCCAAAACATCTGCGCTGATTGCGCGAGAAGCCATGCTGTTGTCAATTCCAATAACAACATCAGCTTTTGGATTTTCTTTTTCAAGTATTAAAGTCGTTAAAACCTGTCCCGCATCTCCTTTTGCAAGCATTTTCACTTTGCAATTGCATTTTTCCTCAAAAGCAGGAACAACCTTTGGGCCTAAACCATACTCCGAAACCATTGAATCGTAAGTGTAAATTGTGAGAACCGGAGTGTAAACTATTTCTCCTGTAGGAGAAGAATTTTGGGAGATACACCCAAACAAAAAAAACAAAAAAACAAAAAGGAAACCGGGTTTGAAATTCAATTCAGATCACTCAAGTCAAAGCAGGGGTGAAACCTTTAAAATCAGAACCATTTCCTAAAATGCACGCAAAGTAACAATCCGTCTTTGAACGAAATCGAAGCTTTTTTGTTTTTAAACTCGTTGCTAATACCCAATCCTATGCCGAATACAAGAGAATGATTTGAAAGAGGGTATTTGAAACCTTTCAATGTCAAACCGGTTACGTTTCCATTGATAGCGAGAAAGGAAATTGTTTCTCCCGGAATTCCTTCTATTGAGAAATTCTTTTTTCTAATTAAAAAAATTTCCTGGTTCTCGTTTATTGCCTTCGCGTTGATTTTCTCAGGAATCTGTGACAGCAAAAAAATATTTGCAAAAGTCATATCTGCACGCGTTCCAAGCGCACCCAGAATAACTATTTCATCGAATTTATTTTCAATGCAATAATTAACTGCAAGCTCTAAATCTATAAAAGGTTTTTCGCGCGGGAATTTTTCTATTTTTGAGTTCCTGAATTTTTTAAGTGCATTTTTTGAAATCGAATCCATATCCCCAATAATAAGATTTGGAACAAATTTTGTTTTCAAGAGCTTATTTGCACCTCCATCCGCGGCAATGAGAAAATCGCCCTTTGAAATGAATGAGTAAAGGTATTTTGTGTTGACGGAACCGTTGGAAACTATGACGGCTTTTCGCATAAGAAGTACTGAAACCAAAAACAGTTTAAAGCAGGTTTGTGGGAATTTTCCAATATGCAAATGAACTATTCCCAAAGCAAGGAATGGCTTTTCTCGCAAAAAATAGCAATGAAAGGATTCACCCTTGCAAAAATACGGAAACTCATAAAACTCGCAAAAATCAACACAAATTCCTTCAAAACAATTCACGTTGCGGGAAGCAACGGAAAAGGATCAACATGCGCATTCATAGCGCAAATCCTCAAAGAAGAAGGCTGCAAAACAGGACTTTATACATCCCCGCATCTTGTGGAACCAACGGAAAGGATAACCATTAACGGTACAAAAATTTCAGAAAAAAAATTCGCAAAATATACTAATTATTTTAGAAAGCTAATGCAAAAGAAAAAAATGGGAGCAAATTTTTTCGAAATAATAACTGCGATGGCATTCAAATATTTCGACGATGAAAAAATCGAATTCCTGGTTGCGGAAACCGGAATGGGCGGGCGCCTGGACGCGACAAATGTGCTTGATGGAATTGTGAATGTAATTACAACAATTTCCTTGGAGCACACGCAGTATTTGGGAAAAACAATTACAAAAATCGCAAAAGAAAAAGCAGGAATCATAAAAAATAATTCAAGTACAATCGCTGCAAAAAATAATAAAGGTTTTGAAATAATCGAAAAAACTGCGCGAGTAAAAAAATCAGAATTGGTTGTTCCAAAATTCGAAATAATTTCAAGTTCACAAAATGGACAGGAATTTCTGCTGAAAAATAACCATGAACTTGGAAAACTGAAAATTAAAATGCTTGGCTCTTATCAGTGTGAAAACGCATGCCTTGCTGCAACTGCAATGCTTTCACTGCGCAAAAAAGGATTTTTTGTTTCTAACGGAGCAATAAGAAAAGGGCTTCTGAAAACGAAATGGAAAGGCAGATTAGAAATAATCAAAACAAAACCAATAATATTATTTGATTCCGCACATAACCCGGAAGGATGGAAAAAACTTTTCAAAGCGCTTAAATTGTTTTCATACAAAAAACTGTTTGTGGTTTTTGCGGCAATGAATGACAAGGATTTGAATTATGTCAAAGTGAAACTCAAAAAAGCAAATCTAGTTTTTTTGACACGCATTGATTCGGAAAGAGCCGAAAACCCGAAAAACCTTAGAAAAAAAATCGGTTTTGGGGAAATAATTGAAAAACCCGCGGAAGCCGTTAAAACCGCAGTAAAAGAAGCCGGGAAAAACGATTTGGTTCTCGTGGCAGGATCAATTTATCTGGCGGGAGAGGCTTACAGCGCTCTCGGGAAAAAAATCTAACTCCACATTCCCAAATTGGATTGCTTTGTTTTTTCATTCAGTTTTTCATAAAGCTTGTTCACGGAACTTTCCACACGATCTTTTGAAAAATCGTGTTTTGTGCACAAAAAATCAATTATGCCGTCTTTGTCAGGCAAATTGAATTTCAATTGATAATCTTTTGTTGCAGCCGGCTTCAAAAATATTTTTTCAATTTCTTTATAATCAAAATTCGGCGTAAATTCTGTTGCCTCAATAATTTTTTCAAAAGAATTATGTTCCTGCACCAATTTCAAAGCTGTTTTGACCCCAATTTTTGGAAATTTTTCATTAAAATCAGTTCCGACAAGAATTCCGATCCAAATAAGCTTTTCTCGAGAAATAGAATTTTCTTTCAGCACGTTTTCTAAAACAATTTTTTCGGGTTCGACATCAGCATAAACATTTTTTCCCGGAATTTTCCTTTTTCCCGAAACACCAATATTTCTGTAAAGAATTGAAGCACCAAAAAGAAGCGCATCATAATCCTGGCTTACGCATCCATCAAGTTTTTTATCAACAACCATTGAAACAATTTGAGCTTCGCCATCACTAGGAGCCTGAACAACCGGAAGACCCATTAATTTCACGAGTTCTTTTGCATCATCAACCATTTTGGGTTCTAATTTCAGGGCACGCGAACCGAATTTTTTTGCATCCTCCAAATCCCCCTGCTTCAATGCCTCTTCATGCTTTTGAATTGCGGTTGTTCTTGTTTCAATGCGCTTTGCAATGGTTTCTTTTTTCAGTTCATTTGGTTTGCCGTCGAAAACAAAAACAGGTTTAACTCCGCGCTCGACAAGATTAATTGTTCTGTAAAATAAACCGGTTAAATGAGAAGTTACGTTTCCATGCGAATCCATTAACGGGGTTCCATCCTGGCCGCGAATGCTGGAAAGGAATTGATAAATAACATTATAAGAGTCAAAACCAAGAGTTTTGCCGTTAAGCGAGTCAAGAGAAATGGATTCACGGGAAACAATATCTCCAATAGCAGTGCCCATTAAACCACTAAAGCATTGGGAAACAGGTTATTTTAACAGTTTTGGGCACGGAAGTACTTTAATGAGACATTTGTCTCATAAACGATTTTTTCTCTGGCTCTTAATCTTTTTAACACCTATTCAGCACAGACAATATGGGGGAAAAAATGGAAATAACAAAAAAAAACAACGGGTTTGCAATAATATTTTCCGAAGCAGAGGCAAAGCAGCTCGGCATTGACCACAAAAAAGAGCACGAGCTTTCCAAAGCAAAAGACGGAATCTGGATTCTTACTGAAGGACAGGCAAAAAAAAATCCCGCAATACCGGAAAAAAAGAAGGAAACCACGCCAATTGATGAGGCTGAACAAAAAATCATTGGGTTACTGAAAAAGTTTTCACTTAGCGAAAGAGTTGAAGGAAGTTTTGAGAAACAACTCTCAAAAGATGAACTCAAAAAATTCTCGGAAATGATATCGCAAAATAAAATCGAAAAATTCAAACTTAATGAATCATACAAAAAAGCGGTCTACAAGCTTGCCGAAGAAAATCCGAACAAGTTTGACAACGATGAAAAACCATTCCACGAATTCACGCTCGAAAACGACGGTTTCCTTGTAGTTAAAAACGAAAACCGCGCAAAAGAACTCAGCGAACAATTAAAGGAAAAAATAAAGGAAGGAGAAATCAAGGGAACGCGAAATTTCAACGGAGAATTCTATGTAATCTACACAGACCTCCTTGAAAATGCGGAAGAAAAAGTCCTCAAAGAACTGAAAGGAAAAATGAATGAAAATATAGAACAACTAAGCGCGGCAACGGGATTAACACAAACTCTTTGCAAAATTGCAATCGAATTCCTCAAAGAGGAAGGACAAATAATTGAAAAAAGAAAGGAACAATACCAATACATAGAGTGAAAAAAATGCTAGTTTTACTGCCAATATTATCAGACAAGGAAAATGATGAAAAATTCCTGGACGAAGCCCTCAAAGGGGCAAAGCAGATCATACTGCTTATAGTGGTTGATGCGGGAAAAAAAGAGGAATTCGGTTTTGCAACATCACAAATCCAAAAAGCCAGAAAAGTGCTTGAAGAGGTTTCAGAGACAATAGGGCAGAAAAGGAAAAGCTACGAGGATATATTGGAATGGGGAGACACCAACGCAAAAGTTCTCAATCTCGCAATGCTGAGAAAAGTCGACAAAGTAATACTGAAAAAACAAGAAAACCAATATTTCAAAGATCTGGTGAAAAAACTTAAACATGAAAAAATCGAAGTAGAGGTAATTGAATGATAAAATTTTCAGATTGGGAAAAACTCGAAATCCGAATCGGAACAGTAATTGAATGTGCTAAAGCGGAAAATGCTGACAAATTACTCAAACTCAAAATAGATTTCGGCAATGAAGAAAAACAGGTTTTAACCGCAATGGCGGAACATTTTGAGCCGGAACATTTCATAGGAAAACAAATACCCGTTCTTGTAAACCTCGAACCGCGAAAAATAAGAGGATTGGAAAGCCAAGGAATGATATTAGCTGCAGATGTTGAAGGAAAACCCGTTCTTTTGCATCCGGAAAAAGAAGTGCCGAACGGAAGCAAGATAGAATAAATTATATCAGTTTTTTAATTTCAGGATGAGCTCTGATTCGCCCTATTATGCGTTTAACAAGCATATTTACGTTTTGACGTGTCATTTTATATTCAGCACCAAGCTCTTCAGCAGTTTTTGCTTCACCCTCAATAAGCCCAAATCTTTTTAAAAAAATTAATTTATCTCTTTCTTTGTTTTTATCTGGACTATTCTCTAGCACTTCATTTACAATAGGCATTAAACCGCCTTTTAACAGAAAGTCACGAGGGGGATTTTTCACACCAATATTTTTAAGAAACGAAACTACTGCGATGTTCGAAGACCGTTTTTTTGCACTTAATCGCGAATAAACAGTATACAATTCATTTTTAATGTATGTAACAGCAATAGTGGAAAATTTTACTTTTCTACTCGGATCATAATTTTTAGCCGCATTATGTAAGGCCATTAATGCATGCTGTTCTAAGTCATCGCAATCTATAGCGTTTCTTTGAAAAAAATCTCGATGTTTTAACCAAAGGTTTCTAGCGCGACCAATAGCAAGCGCTTGATGTTCATGAAACAACTTGTTTGCAATTTCAGGATGGTTAATTATACGTTTTTTCGTACCGGTCTTTTTTCCAGAGGGCATAGGATTTATCCATTCACAATTTTTTCAGCTTTCTTCAAATTATCTTTCACCTTGCTTTGGTGATCTTTGAGCAACGGAATGAAAAAATCAATTGCAAATTGCTTTAATTCAGAAGCAAGCATTTTTCCTGAAGAAAATTCTTCGCCGATTTTTTCCAACTCCTTTGTTTTAGGATAATGGAATTTAAGCATTTCAAAAACAAGATCAATTTCCAAGTTTCCTCCTTTCGAACGATGCTCTTCAATAGTGGGTTGGCCGCCAGAGAAAGCACGCTTGATTTTTTTCTCCGCAACCTTCAAATCATCATCCAAAAAAACCGCGGTTTCAGGATGCGAAGCACTCATCTTTGAACCCGGCTGCAAACCTGATTGGTGCCTGAAGTAAATAAAACCGGGAACCTCCAAACCATAAGGAAGACGCTTTGCAATATCCCTTGTAAGGCGAGCATGAGGGTCTTGATCCAAACCAATTCCGGTAACGGAAGGCATTTTTCCGGAAAATTCTTCCAACTGCGGATGCATGATATCAGCATACTGGAGAAAATTCGCACCCATTTTTCCAAGATCAACATGGCCGTAAACCGCTTCGAAAGTGTTCTTTGTAATCTTCTTGCTCAACTCAAAAGCAAATTCATAATAGCGTTTTTTGTAATTTGACTGAACATAAATATCCTTTTCATCCAAACCCAAAGCGAGAAGATCTGCAACATTCTTGACAGCGAACTTTTTAGCGGTCTTCAAATCAGGAATCTTAGAATCGGGCCTGCTCAAAAAAGCATCTAAATCCGAAACCGCAAAATAATTTTTTGCGCCCTTCTTTTTGAAAAAAAGAAAAAGATCAACATCAACCTTATGCCCAAGATGATAAGAACCGGAAGAAGCTATTCCGGTAATGTTCACAAACGGCTTTTTTTCTGAAATCCTTTTGAAAACCTTGTCAAAGTCTCTGTGAGCAATTATAACTCCGCGCTCAAACAAATAATGATCAAGGAGCATATTCTCCGGATATTTTTTCAACCCAAACTCCTTGAACACATGATCATAATCTGTTATGCTCATTGAACCCCATGGATCGATTTTTTCGGTCAAAAATAACATCAAAAACTAATAGAGAACACGAATATATAACACTTTTTGTGAAAAAAAAGTCATTTGGAATTGGACTTTTTCTCTTCCAGGTATTTTACGATCTTCTCGGCAAAATTATAACCCAACGACTCAAAAAACCTGAAACCCGGGCTCCTGTTAACCTCTATTACAAAAAGACCTTTGGAAGTAACTCCTATATCAACTCCCGCTATTTCTGTTTGAACCGCTTTTGAAGCCTTCAAAGCAAGTTTCTTGACTTTAGAAGAAAGTTTTATTTTCCTTGGCTTTGCGCCTTGTGACATATTATGAATCCACGAAGCAGAAACCTTTTCCGCACCATTGAAAGTTTTGGTTCCGCACACATAAACACGATACTCACGCTTAATATCGGCAAACTCCTGTGCGATAAAATCTTTTCCAAAAAATTTTGGCGCATTTTTCACCAGCAGTTTCTTCGAAAACTTTACAATACCCTTCCCGCGTTTCCCCTTCATGGGTTTAAGGACAATTTCATCAGAAGGAAAAGAAAGAATCTTTTCCAAATTCTTTTTCGTAAAAGAAATGGTTTCAGGAACATACAGCCCGGCCTTTTTGAAAAGAATGTAATTCCCAAGCTTTGTCCGGTTCTTTTTTTTCGCAATCTTCTCATCAACCACAATCTTGTTCCTTTTAAAAAAACTTAAAGCAATTTTCTGCGCAACATGAATCTCCCCCTCAATCGCGCGGAGCAGGAGCGCATCAAATTTTGAGTAATCTATTTTCAGGTTTTTTTTTAGAAGCATGAAAACCGTGCTATGGCCTCTTTTTTCAGCCTCTTCAATAATGCGCTGAATTTCAAATTGTTTTTCGACCGAAAGAATGAGAATGTGCATTTTAAATTCCGAAAAAATTAAAGAGGGGATCTAAAAGAATCCCCCACCTACTTACAAATTAATTATTTCTTTTTTTTCTTTTTCTTAGCTGCCATTTTAGATTACCTCCCAAAAAAGTAAAAATAAACGCCGTGCCCAGGAAAAAAACTAAAATCAGTTTTTTGTAGAAAATTTTTTCCCTTTTCCAAACCGGCAATCAAAAATCCTTAGGATTTTTCCTCCGCCGAGTTGAAACTATTATGGTATCCAAGTATTTAAACTTAATGAATCATATAATTCCGCATGGCATTGATAGTTTCCGACAAAATTTTTTTGCAGGACAAAAAAGAATCCGACAGATTACGGCAACGCGGCTTCGGAGAACAAAAAAACAGAGAACTTGTTTTGGATTTGTTCGAAGGATTCTATTTGATGCAAAAGGACAAGCTTGAAATTGGAGATTCAAAAGGAAAAAATCTTTCGGAAGAAGAGTTTCTCAAAAAGGCAGCCGCCAAAATAAAAGATTTTTATGTAAAATACCAGGTTTTCTTCGACATGAGGGAAAGAGGATACATAGTAAAAACCGGATTCAAGTTCGGATTTGACTTTAGAGTATATCCGCGTGGAAAAAAACCCGGGGAAGCGCACTCGCAATGGTGCATAAACGTAAGCGCACAGAATGATAAGTACAATTACATAGAAATGAGCAGGATGGTGAGGCTTGCGGGAAACCTAAAAACCAAATTCCTGGACGCGGTTGTTGATTCCGAAAACGAAATCAATTACTACGAAACCGAAAGAGTGACACCGTGAACCAAAAATTATTCAACATTGAAAAAGGCTGCCGGTTCAATGACCAAATATTCAAAAAACTCGTTGAAAAATTCAGAAACAAGGAATTTTCTACGGAAATTGATGTTGCAAAGTTTATTGATTCTGAAATAAAAAAAGTCGAGGCAAAAAACGCTTTCCCGACAATAGTTGCATCAGGATCAAATGCGGTTGAATGGCACCATGTTCCAAATGACAAAAAATTAAGGAAAGGATTTTGTGTAATAGATTTTGGATCAAGGTTTTCAAGTTATTGTTCCGACATGACAAGAACTGTTTATTTTGGAAAAGCAAGTGCAACAGATAAAAGAATTTATGGAATTGTGAAAAGCACGCAGGAAAAATGCATTCGCAAAGTAAAGGCAGGAGCAAATGCAAATGAACTTTACTTGCTCGCAAAAAAATCCTTGGGAGCATATGCGGATTACTTTGGACACGGCCTTGGACATGGCCTTTCAAAATTAATTCATGCAAACCCAAGAATTGGAAGAAAAATTGCTTTTTTGAAGGAAGGAGACATTGTAACAATCGAACCGGGAGTTTACATTCCGCGCGTTCTTGGAATTAGGATTGAGGATGATGTGTTGGTTAGAAAAAACGGTTATAGGGTTCTTTCAAAGAGCCCAAAAAAGTTCATTGAGATAAAAATGTGAAAAAAACTAATTTTTATTTTGAAAAATTTAAAAAAATAGAAAATTTGAAGGAAAAAATCCTTCAAACCTTAAAAGTCTACTGCTCTTACGGTTTTTCTTCCGTTGGCCTTTGCCCTTTCAGCAGCCTTTTTTACAAGCATGCTAACAACATCATTCAAACCGTCAACCGCGTCTCCGGCAGTATTGCAGCCTGCAGACTTGATTGCGTCCTTAACTTTTGATCCGACAACTAATGATTCTCCCATTATATCACCCTCCAAATAAAAAACTCCCAAAAGGGAGATTCTGATTAAAACAGCAAAAAAAGATTTATAAAGAAATACCACGAATAACGCTCAAAAACGGCAAAATAATGGGGTTTTGAGGTTAATTGGAAAAAAATTTAATGAAAAAAATAGAAAATGCGGGGAAAAACTATGCTGCTTTTCTTCTGGGTTGTCCACGAATCATTGCCAAAGCCCCTGCATGTGTTTTCCCGTCACATCGAAGGCGCATATACTCCCAACGATCTGAGCCTTTAAGATTTTTAAAAACCCATTCACCAATCTTGGTTCCAAGAGGCTCAACCCACTCCGCTTCCTCTTCATATTCTATTCTCCCCGATTTTTCTCTATTAAGTACTATTGGCATTCTGTCAAATTCATTTCCGCGTGGATCCGCTACAGCGCCTTTTACTAAGACTTTTCTTTTTTCGAGAGCATAAAGACGATCAATTGAATATGCAAAGGGAACATCAACTTTCACATATTTTAATTTCTGCAAAACATGAATTACTTCATGAATAGGAGTAGCATATACTAACTTATCCTTGCTCCAGCCCAAGCGCAAATGCGACTTACCTGTTTCATCACTCATCATTCCCTGATATGTGCTACCAGTTTCATTAAGATTCTCATAAAATTCTGTTCCGGCTTTTCGCATTTTTTTAGCATCTGTTGTTGAATACTCTTCAAGCGCACCCCTTACGTTCAAATTTTCCGATCTTACCAAATCAAAAACTTTTGCCAATGCTTTAGTCCTTTGATCGCTAGGAAGTTGAGAGAGAAAAGTTTCAACGGCAAACCTTGCCTGTACTAAAATAGGTTCAATGTCTTTTTTTGGAAGTCGAACTCCTTCAATCCTCGCACGTCTTGAACGCGGAAGCGGATCTGTGTTTGGTTCCTCACGTTTAACACGATGTTCCTGAACCCAGGTCCTGCTCAGAAACCTTTCCCCTATTTTCTGCGCGCGAGCTTGATCAAATCTTTTTGGAATTCTACCACTCCTGATGAACCTGCTTTCAGGAGAGGCTCTTGGCAAAGATTTTCTTACGGAAGCAACAGCTGAAGCATAAGTGTGATTTAATCCGTGCTTTCGCATATTGTTTTCAACAAATGCAACTGATAAGCCAGGACGATTGGCACTAAGATTTTTGTGAACAGTTCGTGCGAGAACTCGTTCCCCTGGAGTTAAAGCCCTTGCAGGCTGAGCGGAAGCAAGAGATCTTCTCAAATGCGGAGCAGTTGATTTTGGTCTTGGCACATTAGATTTATAGCTCTGCGGAATTTAAACTTTTCCAGAGCAAAAAAATAACTACTTTCTGATTTTTTTCATAGCCTCTTTGTGGCTCAATCCATTTGTTCGTTGAACAAGGTAATTCCATCGAGCGTTTCCTTTTAGGTTCTGGAAAAGCCAGTGGCCGATTTGTTTTCCGGTAAAATATGACCAAACAGGTTCTTTGTAAAAAGTTACACCTTCAAGAATAATATCCACTGAAGGTTTTCTGTCAAAATCTTTCAAACGAATTTTTTTGAGAGAGCGCTTTTTGAAATAACCTCTTTCAAGGCCGAAAAGTGTGTCTGCTGCCTGCGCAAAAGGATTGTCAATTGCAATCACGCCAAACTTATGGAGAAGATGAACCGATTCGTGCAACGGAGTGGTCATTGCAACCCTATCCTCAGCCCAGCCTTTTGCCAAATACACTTTTCCCGAATAAGTTGGCATGTAACCGTAATAGATTTCCCCCTCGCACTTGAGATAAGAATACAAATGAGAAAGTTCAGTTTGAACTTCGGCATCTTTTGGAGAGGAATCTATAAAATCCAAAATGCTGAGGTTCTTCTTTTTGATCGAACCACGAATTTTTGAAAGAATTTTTTTCCGCTTTGAATGAGAAAGTTTTTTCCCAAAAACCGAAACCACAAAAGCGGTCTGTTCAGTAATGTGATCAAGATCGTTTTTCGGAAGTCGTTCTCCAACCATTCTTTGTTTTTCTGTGGGAAGAGGAAGATCGGCATGACGGTGTTTTCGGTTAAAAGATTTCTCCCAAACTTTGCTCAAAAACTTTTCAACCTTTTTCCTGAAAGTTTTCAAGCGAATTCTTTCGGGATTTTTTCCATACCTCAAATATCCAATCACTTTCGAGTATTGTGTGGAACGATTTTTCGAATTCCTCTTTTTCATGAACAAAAAAAAGGATTTTTTAAAATTAAAACCAGTAGGTTTGGGTAAAAATCAAAAGCCCCTGAACTTCCATTCAATCACACAAGGTTGGCACCGGCAATGAGGTCTCGTTGCATTTATTAATCGTGAAAACGGTCTTTTTATTGCGACAGAGAATCATCAAACCTGCACGGAAAACTTGGAGATGGTTTGAATGGAAAAAACGGCAAGCATTAACATATATCTTTTCGGAAAACCCGAATGGGAATTTGGGGAAAAAATTAACCCTGAAATATTAAAATCAAAAGGGAATGAATTAAAGGCAAGGCTGCATGAGATTGGCAATAACCTTCAAAAACTTTGCGATAATGGCTTGGAATATGATTTGAGCCTGTATGACATAATGCTCACCAAAAACACATCAAAAATTGCCGCAGAAAAAGAATTGCGCAAATTAGGGATAAACGAGGAAGTTTACTTGCCGGAAGAAGAAATGGAGTAAATTAACCCGGGATTCAGCCTGCCCATCTGTCATCATTGCAAAAAGCTCCGCATCATCGTCAGATCAACACGTCCCGGGCACATAAAACTGGATTCGGATTTGTTTTTATAGGCTTTCATGTGCCGATAGAGGCGAAGGTTTATGGTAAAGAGAATAAATATGTTTAAAAATAACAGTATACATTTAATGTATAATGTTTTGGCGATGCAATGAAATGGAAGAAATTCACAATATCATTATCACCTACGGATTTCATGGACGTGAAGCTGAAAATCGAGAAAAATGAATTGGTGGAATTTTCTTTGAACTATAGGACACAAATCGGGAACAACTATCATGAAGTTTACAGAGTTGATACCGCTCACGGATACCTTCACGAGCAGAAGTACTGGATTTCCCCTAAACCCATTCCACTCCACACGTTCGCGAATGATTTAAACTATAACGTGACGTTTTATGCTTCAGAGATAAAGAAAAACTTTGAAAGGTATAGGCAATATTTCTTACAGAAAAGAGGCGAAAAAAATGAAGTATAAAATGACAGATGAAAAGTGGAATAGTATAACGTCCTTTCTTAACAAAGTACTGAAAAATCCCAACAAATACCCGGATAAAGGATTGATCCTGAGTCTTTCCGATGAGGAAATGACACAAGTGTTCACAAAGAAAAGGTTAGAATTGATTAGGCTCATTCAGAGTAAAAAACCGAATAATGCCACCAAACTCAGCGAACTTGCAGGCAGAAGACTTAGTGCCGTAATGCGCGATCTGGAATTGCTGGAAGAATTCACCATAGTTCAACTGGAAAAAAAAGGAAAAAACATCAAACCAAGAGTAACAACTGAAATACTTGTTTTGCCATTGATAAAACTCAAGACAAAAAATCTAAGGGAAATCAAAGCAAGAGCATAATAACCATTGAACCCCAAAAAAAATTATTTTTTCTTAGCATTTTTCGGAAGAAGCCTTGTTTTCAACGCATCAATAGTATCATCCTTGGATTTGATGATTTTAGAAAATTCTTCATCCTCGCGCTGTTTTTTTATTTTTTTCACATCCGGAGCTGGAACATTCAACATTTTCGAAAGCTTAAATACTATAATGGCAATCAAGATCATGCCCAACAGAACCGAAAACCACCAAATGATTTTCAGATTTTCCGCAGCGCCGAAAATAGATTGAGCGGCATAACCCACAGCCAGAATAAAATCATTCTCCTCATAAGCCTGTGAAGCCTTTTCAGCATTCTCTGAAACAGAATTATTTGCAAAACAAAACGGAATCAGAAAAAGGAATGCCAATAAAACAGGCAAACGAAAATTCTTTTTTAACATACGTTAAAAATAACGTTTAGGCTAGTATAAATTAGTTGGTGAAAACAAAAATGCTACAAGTAGGACAAAAAGCCCCGGATTTCGAGCTTTCAGACCAAATCGGAAAAAAATTCAAACTTTCAGATTATAAAGGGAAAAAAGTCGCAGTATATTTCTATCCAAAAGATGATACTTCCGGTTGTACAACACAAGGGTGCAATATTAGGGATAATTTTTCAACATTGAAAACAAAGGGAATTGTTGTTTTTGGAATAAGCAAGGATTCGGTTGAATCGCACAAAAAATTTGCGGAAAAATTCAAATTCAATTTTCCAATTCTTTCGGATGAGACAATGGAAACACTCGAAAAATACGGGGTTTGGCGCGAAAAAAGCCTTTACGGGAAAACATTCTTAGGAGTTGTTCGCACAACGTTTTTGATTGATGAAAAAGGGACAATAAAAAAAATAATTGAAAAACCCAATACAGCGGAACACTCAAAAGAAATAATTGCTGGTTTCGAGGAATGACAGAAATAAAGGAATTTTATTCAAAACCGAAGCATTTTTATTAGGTAAAAAGGAACAAATACTAGTTTAACACTTAGAGGAATTTATATGGCAAGATTCAAGATTGAACACCACAAAGAGATTTGCATCGGGTGCGGAGCATGCGCCGCAATAGACCCCGAAGACTGGGTAATGGAAGGCGACAAATCACACTTAATCAGCTCCAACAAAGAACAGGGAGAACATGGAACACAGGAATTCAAAATAATAGATGAGGCAAAATTATCGCAAAACCAGGAAGCAGCAGATGCATGTCCGGTTCCTTGTATTTTTGTAAAGAAAGTCGATTAAATAATTTACGCTTGTTTCAAAGCGCAATCAGCACACATTTCCTTTTTCTTTTCCAAATCGCTTTTCAAAGACTTTTTGCACACTTTGCATTTTTTCTCAAGAACAGAAGAAACTTTATCAAGATTCCTTTTCGCTCTTTCTCCTTCATTAAAAACCGTGTCAGTTGTACGGTTTACCTTGGAAACCGTGTCCAAAGCTTTTCCGAAAGCATCCAAAATACCCATGACAAAAATAGAACATTGAACTATTTAAAGATTTTGAAAAAAAAGAAATAGAAAAATTTAGATAAAATTTCTCAGTTAATGCCAATTAAAGAAAGCACCCACTTGAGTATTGACATTATCCAATCTATTATGCCTGAAAAGAAATTGCCACTTTGAGCATCACTGTTTGGTATTTCAACACCCATGTTATTTTGTATCGTAAAAGTGCTGTAATTTTCAGAATTGCTCAAGAGCAAGAGTTTGTAAAAGTAAGCACCCTTCACTTCGCTTATTGTTACCTCACCATTTAGTTTGCCATCATCAATGTCAGCGGTAAAATAATATTTTTTTCCTGGAATTCCGAATAGGGAAGAATTTTCCTGTTTATTTACTTTCAATTGCGGAACATTTTCTATTTTCCCGAGCGCCGCATAATCATTTGCCGACAGAACAATCAATATGACCAATGTTTTTCCATCGGCGGATTCAAAAGCCACTGACTTATCACTTGATATTGCATTACTTTCACTTGGCTCTATAAAGTTCCAAGTGGAATCATAATTGAAATCAAAATAATTATTCGTAAAATTTGTTGACTCTGCGAACGCCGTGTTAATCAAACAAAAAAATGCAATCACAAAGAGTAACTTTTTCATACACATCACTAATTCCTAACCTCAAGAGGCACAAATGACTTGTACCATGTTGGGTCTAAATCAAATGTTTGCCCGTCACATGCTGAATCTGGTTGGCTGACTGTTACCCTAACCCACGCATGTTTTCCAGTCAATATTATTTTGGATTGAATTCCTTGTTTAGTCAATGCTGAATTTAGAAGCATTGCCTGTTCCCTGCATAATGCGGTTTTTCCGGCAAGTATTTCCTCAAAAGGAAGAGTTCTCATTGGTTCACCTTCTTCCTCATACCTGTAATTCGGAATAGATTCATTCACTAAATTATATGTTCGTCTGATTCTTTCTGTTTCTGTGCCCTGAATAGAATCAACACTTTGAAAAAAGGCAGATGTATTTGGCTGATCATAAGTATAAGTTTCAGGGATTTTCCCCCAACCAACTGTCCAATTAAACACCCGCCTTAATGTTCTTCCTCCAAAACTATCAGCAACCAAAGCGTTAGCGACTCTGTTTAATGAAGAAGCACCCACATAATCGAATTTGCCATCTTCCCTATGTTGGCTTTCAGATCCTGCAGCCCCATATATTTCACTTAAAGTATATCTCACATCTCCATTTGCATTATTGACATGAACCGCTTTCCCCTTCTCTCCTTTCAATAATTCCTCAAAGCAGTTATTCAAATTTAGTTCATTGATTGAATTTGAATCAGAAATTGTAGTCTCTGGGGTTGCATTTAAATCAGAAATTGTGTCTTCGGTTACTGAATTCGAATCAGAAACTATACGATCGGTATCGCTAGCCGATCCACAATATGTTCTTTCTGTTTCTGCATAATCTTGTGAGTATGAAGCTGGAATTGAATTAACACATTGGCAAATTGGAGAAGCGTCAAGATCAAAAATGAAATAAGGAGAATTTTCTGAACGACATTCAGCAACACAGCGAGATGCAAATGGACCATATGAACAGCTTTCGTTCTGAGTGCTTCCGACCGAGGCTGCAAATGCCACCGAAGAAAAAACAACTACCGCAAAAAGCACAGTCAGAAAAAGAAGGTATTTTGACTGCATAACAGAATTAGTATAGATTATTCTAATTATTATAGTTTCCTCGCAAGGTTCTGCATAAATATAAATACAGGGACAAAGTACTTTTATTCAATGAAAAAGCACTTTCTAGTTCTTGGTGTCGTAGCGCTGCTTTTTTTGTCTGGCTGTATTGGAGGCAATACAACCAACTCGAATCAAAATAATCCTATAAATGCAGAAGCCAATACTCAAGCAAATGGCATAAATTCCGGCGGAAACACAAACAATAATTCCGATGCGCGACTTTGTTATAAAGGCGCCATGATTACCCAGGAAGTTTCGGCAACTCCTTCGGCACCCGAGTTTGAAATAATGAGAAATTACAGAAAAATAAACTTTGAAGGAATTCAGTCGAATGGGAAATGCAAAACCACAATAGAGATGTCCGGAGAAAAAGGAATTACAAATGAATTCGAGACATTTGAACTTTTGTACTCTCTAAAAAATGCCAGGCCAGAAGATTATATAGTAACCAATACAACCAATGGGGAAACCCTAAATTATTATTCGGCAAACGTTGTCACGAAAATCACGAACAGCTCTGGGGAAATAATTTTTGAAGACGAAGACCCGTTTGACATTGAAACACTTACAAATCCCCCCACAAATTCCGAGTATGCAAAATTATGGAATGGTTTACCATTATTTATTGAGTTAGAACGCGCCCAAATATCTGTTTTCCTAGTCGTTAGAGGAGGCTATAAAATTGCACCCAATTGGTGTTCGCCTGAGGGACATGCAAAATACGATGACACACCAACAACTGCTAATATAGTTGACGGAATTTGCATTGTGAATTTTACTGAAACTCCAAATAGCGCCAGCAGCGGGAATTATGACATCTTCTTCCCTGCTTTTGAATATGAATTGTCCCCTCTTGAAACTCAGCTGGAATTCGACAGGGGAGTTACCAGGTATAAAACAACAAAAATTTACAGGAACAACGTGACACTTGTCGAAACATTTGATTTAAGAGAATTGCAATAAAATAACTCACAATTTCTCAAACGTCTTCTGCAGCATCATTGCATCTTCTTCAATGTTTGGGGATTCGCAAACTAAAACTCCGTGGGCATCGAAATCTTTTAACACTTGCAGAACATCTTTGTAATTCATGTCGGAATCTTTGAAAATCAAATGATTTTTTTCTCCCTTTGGACCGTAATTGATTCCACTCAAATGAATGTGCATGTTTTGAATTCCGGTTTTTCCTAATTTTTTTTCAATCAATTCCATAACCTGTTCGAATTCAGCTTTTGTATTGTATTTTCCGTTTGTGCGCGCGTGCAAATGAGAAAAATCCACAACAGGAAGAACCTGATCGAACTCAGCACTCAAATCAACCAATTCATCAATCGAACCGAATTGAGTCGGCTTTCCGGTTGTTTCGGGCCTGATCCAAACTTTCAAATTATTTTGTTTAACTTCTTCCAAAATTTTTTCCATTTCTTTTTTCACATTCGAATAAACCGACGCAGGTTCTTGCCCCAAATAAAACCCCGGATGAAAACAAACAGAGTAACCTCCACACGCATCCAAAATTTTTGCCGATTGCATTATTCGACTTCTTGACGCACCTTTTTTTTGAGGTTCAATTGCATTGAGGTTAATGAAATACGGAGCGTGGCAAGTTAGAACGATTTCTTCCTCTTCCGCAATTTTTTTTATTTCAGGAGCTTTCTCTTTTGAAATATTAACCGAGTGAACAAACTCCAATTCCATAGCGCCAAGACCTAATTTTTTTGTTTGTTTAATCCCGTTTCCGGTATCGCGCGGTTTGGTGCTGAAAGGAATTCCGGCCGGAGCAAAGAGAAGTTTTTTGGGTTGAATCACGAAAAAGAAATAACACTGATGTTCTTTAAAAAGTTGGGAAAGCATTTAAAATCTAAACGGTGCTTAATCTGAATGCAATTTTAGATATGCCAATGTTCAAAAATTGAGGAGAGTGCGTGCAATGTCTGACAACAAAAAAATGCAGGAAGAGACCGTAGAAGCCCAGGAAACGGAAGAAGAACCCCTTATAGATGAGTCAAAACTTCCCTTTCCAAGAGCAACAATAGTAAACATGCTCAGAAAACACTTAAGCAAGGGAAAACAAATCAAGGGACAGGTTAAGGATGAAATGAACATTTGGCTAGGCAAAATGGTTGAAAGAATAGCCCACAAAATGGACACTTATCCATACACCTATGTTGACGGAGCAATGCTAAGAGAAGCAGTTGAACCTTACGAAAACATCCAGGACATTGACAAGGAAAAAGAAAGGATAATCAAACAACTTGAAGCAGTAAAGGCTGCATGCGATGTTCTGATCTTAGAAGTTGATAGAAAGTTTGTGAAATAATTTTTTCGGAAGTGAAAAAAATGGGAAAATTAAAAGATACCGGATATGATAAAAAGAAAAAGCCAACACGCGCAAACGACCCCTATGATAATGAGGATGTCGAAGAGCAAATGGAAGAAGATGAAATAAAACCTGAAGAAGCCGGATTCATGGAAGGTTATAACGAAAAACAAAGAAAGGACAAAAAATTCAAGGACATTTTAGAGGAAAAGGATTAATTCAAAAAATAACTTATTTTTTCCTTTAAAATATTTTTCACTTTCTTTGCCGCGCTTGAGCGCGGATTAAAAAAGAAAAAGCCCATTAATTTTGAAACGTTTTTCGGTTTCCTCAAATAAGACGCTTTTTCAAAATCAATTATAACGGGCTTATTATTTTTCACAATAATATTCCTTCCCCTGCCCATTAGCTGCCCATGATCCAAACCAATTTCATCCAATTTTTTTGCCTGGGAAAATAATTCTTTCAAAAAAGAAAAAAGATTTTTTTGTGAGACATTTGTCTCAAAAAACCATTTGTCAAAAGTAATCCCTTCAACAAATTCCATCAATACAACCGAATCCTTTTCATCAAAAGAAACAAGTTTTGGACCGATATTCACAGAATTCGCAAGCCTGAGATTTTCAGCTTCGCGCCTAACCATTTGTTTTCTATTTGATTTTTCGCGCAGAACTTTTGCAACAAATTTTTTATTTTTAGAATTTTTAACAAGGTAAATGTAAGAAGTCCATCCTTTGGAAATTTGTTCAACAAGAACAAGATTTTGCTTTTCAAGAAAAGTTTCAAGCGGCATTATAAAAAAAAGAAGAAAAGGGATTAAAAGCACTTATCTAAAAGTGCTTTCATCCACTTCCAAAAATTCATCCTCGGTTAGATTCGAATTTTCAAGCATCGAATCAAGCTCGGAAATTTCCGAATCGATTGAATCAATTTCCTCTTGAGTTTCGCTTGCATTAACTCCTGTTGAATCCGATCCTTGAGAGTCGTCCAAAGGAGTTGAATCTGTTTGTGTGCTTTCCTGTTGACTCACACATCCTGAAAGGATGAGCGAAAAAACAAAGAAGCCTATGAGAATTTTACTCTGCATTCTCATCACCCTCATTTTCATTCTCTTCTTCATCTTCTTCCTCTGATTCATCTTCGTCTTCAGAATCATCTTCCAACTCAGACCCCTCATTGACGGAAGCGTTTAATTCCGCTTCTGTTTCAACACTAACTTCTCCCTCAGATTCGAGCTCGCGCGTAGCCTTGAACATTGCCTTCATGAGCCTGAAATCTTTTATGAGCTGATGATTCATTCTTTTGAGAGTGTTATGTGCTTCCCTCAAAACAGCCAAAGCATCTTCCCTTGTTTCCGCTGCATCGAGATCGGCTTCAAGTTCAGCGTGAACCTCCTTGAATTTTTCTATGTCCGCATTGAGCTTGTCAAGCCCTTCTTGAAGCGTGTTTGTGTCCTTTCCATCAGCCTCAAGCCTTACAATCATAGCGGCGATTCTTTCGGAAAAAGTTTCAGCCTTGTTAATAATGCCGTTAATTGCATTGTTCAGCCTCACTCCAATATTTTTCTGCAAAAGAAGCCTTTCCTCTTTCCAGAAATCTTTGATTTCTTTTGAGATTTCAATTAACATTTCCCTTGAAAGATCTCCAGATTCCAATTCAGCTTTGATGCCTTCAAAGAACTCTATTGAAACGCCTATATCTTCCGGCGCATTTTCATGCCCTGAAATTGCCTCAAGCCTGTGAAGAATTGCATTAACCTGGTTCAAGAGAACCTGTTGCGATTTTCCTCTCAGCTCGTCTCTCAATTTATTTTTATCCTGGGAATTGGCATTCTTCAGTCTTTCTCTTAGAGCATTAAAATCCGACATATGCTCTCTCGCCATGTTTCGGTCTGCCAAATATTCATGCCTGCTTTCTATTATTCTATCTCTTTGCGCCTGAAAATTTTCCCTGGCGTTCTCAAGCCTTTCTTTTATTTCGGCAGATATTGCCCTATTTCTTTCCCTATGGTTATTTCCTTGATCTGAATCCGAATCATTTTCATCAGAATTAGATCCTCTTCTAATGTCCACGTTTGTTCTGGCAGTGGCGCCCACTTTATTCAAATCTCTTATTTGAACTCCAACGCGCGTTTCATTTTCCGCATCGTTTTCATTACCATCATCCGCAACAGCAAAACCCGACATTAACATTATCAATGCCAGTGCAATTGCAGGAAACATTTTCAATTTCATATTATCACACACCTCCAAAAATGTTTTTTCTCGAAAGAAAAAATTTTCACTGCAACAATTGCAGCCTTTTTTGTTTAAATAGATTCTTTCCGCCTTCGGAAATTTAAACCTTTACAAAAGATATTTTTCGAAAATAAAGCTTTACGAGGGTTTTTCACCGATTGGAAAGGAATTTAAAGAGTTTTTCAGAGAAATAAGACCGAATGAAAGCACTCACACTTGTTTTTCTAATATTACTCTCATTGCAGGCAAGCGCCGCAACAATCTCCGGAACCGCATTCGAGTGGTTCACATTGGAGGCACGCGAAGACATCATCCTTGAAATCAACACAGTTCCAAAGCAGACTCTTGTTTCCGGTTCGGGGGATTACTCTTTCACTGTAAATGACGGAAATTATACTCTCAAGGCGTATTACTTTGAAGAAAATATACTGCGTTATTATGCCGAGGAGGAAATCCTTGTTTTGGAGGACGGAAACTTTAACGTTGACCTCATAATGTTCCCGCCGCTCGAGGGAAACGATTTTCTTTTAGAGGATTTTACGGAATTAAACGATCTTCCCGAGCTTGAAGAGGAAACAAAACCAACAGATTTTGACTCGGCAATTGCAGGAATAATTTTAGCGGCAATTGCATTTGCGCTTATTTTTTTCGGCGCGCGGAAAATAACAAAAGCCGTAACGGGGATTGATTCGAAAAGGATTACGGTTGAAGAAAAAATTGAAATGGAAAAAGAATTTTTTTCCGGAAAAAGCGAACAAAAAGAAAATGAAATTTCAGCAAAAAATGAAACTTCAGAAAAAAATAAAATCCAAAATGAAATGAATTCAGAGCTCTCGGAAACGCTTGAAATCCTGAAACGTTATGGGGGAAGAATGACGCAAAAAGAATTGCGCGAAAAGCTTCCTTTCGGCGAGGCAAAAACCTCTCTCATAGTTGCGGAACTTGAAGAAATGGGAAAAGTAAAGAAATTCAAAAAAGGAAGAGGGAATATTATAGTGTTGAAAAATTAATTTCTATTAGCTTTGTTTGGATCGGTTTTTGGTTTAACATAACTTGGACTTTTTTCTGCCTCTCGCACATTAAATTTTTTTATAGATTTCACCAATCGGTTAATTTCAAATTCGGTATCCGGCCCTAATACCAAATTTCCTTCATTAAATTTGAATCCTTCACTCTCCAAAAATGTTTTAAGTTTATAAAAATCCTGAAATCTATGAGATGGACGAGAAACATATGAAATATTTTTCCTATCTTTAGTCAGCAATTTATAAAGAACATCAAGTGTAAAAGTGGAATCCGAATTAAACACTGGTGAAATAGACAAGTGCTCTTTACCGCGTCGCCTATTTGGAGTGGCAGATTTGGGCATACAAAACTAATGTTGTTCAAATTTATATTATTGCTGAAAAGCTAAAAAAGTTATTTGTTTATTCTTTTATTTGGAGCACTCCTGCGCTGTTCCCCTGCCTGAGATGTCCCTTTGTCAAACTTTCTTCGTTCGTGTTTATTTTTACGTTGTTCAGTAATCCCTTTTCTACGATCCTCATAATACCCTAAAAAATCGCTGCTTTCCACTTGATTGGTAGAACTACGTCCAGCAGAGCGTCCAAATAGCAAGTTGGCTTGTGTGGGCTTGTCAAAGCCACTTGTTTTTTGACTATGTAATATTTCAAACTGAGGAACCTCAGTAAAATGAATTCTGTTTTCTGGTGACAATGTTCTATTTGTATTTCTTCTATCTCCGGGGCGTTTTTTCGGCATTATCTAGAAATGTGTTCACTTATATAAAATACCGCACGAATAAGCAAAACTCTACAACACGCATATCCATCAAGAAATTACCTTTATAAATGCTTCATATCCAGCAATAAATATCACTAATTATTTATAAAAAAAATCACTTTTAGGAGGGTGGATTTAATGGCACAAGATCAGAATCAACAAGTAATGTTTTTGCCGGAAGGCTCAAAAAGAACAAGGGGAAGAGACGCCCAAAGAATAAACATTCTCATAGCAAGAGCGGTTGCTAACGCGGTAAAAAGCACGCTCGGCCCAAAAGGAATGGACAAAATGATTGTAGATGATTTGGGAGACGTAATAATTTCAAACGACGGAGCAACAATCCTCAGCGAAATGAGCATTGAACACCCTGCCGGAAAAATGATGGTAGAAGTAGCCAAAACACAAGATGATGAGGTTGGAGACGGAACCACAACAGCGGTTGTAATAGCCGGCGGACTTTTAGAAAAAGCCGAAAAATTATTGGATGACGAAATACACCCAAGCATTATCGTGAAAGGATACAGACTTGCCGCAATCAAGGCAAAAGAATACTACACAAACATTTCAGAAGACATAACAGTCAAAGACAAAAACACGCTCAAACAAATAGCTGTAACATCAATGACAGGAAAAAGCGCTGAAGCAACAGAAGAATTAGCAGACATTGTAGTTAACGCAATTATACAAGTTGCGGTGGATGAAAAAGGAGTTACCGCAATCGAACTCGATGATATTAAAGTAGAGAAAAAAGTCGGCGGAAGCATTTCCACATCAGAATTGATCAGGGGAATTGTAATAGACAAAGAAGTTGTACATTCCGGAATGCCGAAAAAAATAGAAAACGCAAAAATCGCATTAATCGACGCGGCAATGGAAATCAAAAGCCCGGAAACAGACACCAAAGTACAAATCTCAGACCCGGATCAATTGCAGGCATTCCTCGATCAAGAAGAAAGAACACTCAAAGGAATGGTTGCAAAAGTAAAAGAAGCGGGAGCAAATGTAGTCATCTGCCAAAAAGGAATAGACGACATAGCACAATACTATCTTGCAAAAGAAGGCGTTCTTGCTGTTCGCAGAGTCAAAAAATCTGACATGGACGCACTGGCAAAAGCAACCAACGCACGAGTTGTTTCAAGAATCAATGACCTAACATCCGCCGATTTAGGAAAAGCGCAATTTGTTTCGGAGAAAAAAGTTTCAGGAGACGCAATGGTTTTTGTCGAAGGATGCAAAAACCCGAAAAGCGTTTCACTCTTAGTAAGAGGCGGAACAGAACACGTTGTTGATGAAGCTGAAAGAGCAGTTCGCGACGCAATAGGAGCGGTAAGCTCGGCACTCAACACAGGAAAAATACTCTATGGAGGAGGAAGCTGCGAAATGGAAGTCGCAATGAGACTCAGAGGTTATGCAAAAACCGTTGGAGGAAGAGAACAACTCGCAATAGAAGCATTCGCTGACGCACTTGAAATAATCCCAAGAACATTAGCGGAAACCGCAGGAATGGACACCATTGACACGCTCGTTGGATTAAGGAGCAAACACTCCGGAAAAGACGGCGTAACAATGGGAGTGAATGTTTTCGACGCAAAAATCGATGACATGAAAAAAAATAAAGTTATAGAACCATTGAAAGTGAAAACGCAGGCCATAACATCCGGATCGGAAGTAGCAGAAATGCTCCTGAGAATAGATGACATAATCGCAGGCTCAGGTAAAAGCAGACAACAGGCAATGCCACCAGGAATGGGAGGCATGGGCGGAATGGACATGTAAATCGCCGCAAATGCGCGGCGGTAGCATCAGTCCAGTTCCACTGGACTTGGCACGCTTTTGCGTGCCTTCCTTTTCTTTTTTTTAACAATCATTTACTTCCTTGGTTTAAATTTTTTCTTCAAATAATCCCTTACACTAACAAAATGTTCATTCACAGAGATAGGTTTGGTTGGATCTTTAATCCCAAAATTTTTGTAAAACTTTTTCCCGGGATCTAATAAAGCAGAATCATGAACATGAATTGTGAAATCTTTGAATTTTGCTTTCATCCTTTTCAAAATCCCAACATAAATAACAGAACCATAAAGTTTCCCTATAAAGCCTGGATTGTTTTCAAACGGAAAAATACCTCTAACATGAATGTCTTTTGCTTTAGTATCTACTGTAAAATTTAGCGTGCCCAATTTAGCACCAAGATTAGAACCATATGAATAAGGCACTGGATAAAAAAAGTCTTTTTCTCCTTTAGCCCCTAAAGTAGAATAATACACCGCGTATTCGATTTTTATTTTTTCGGATACATGTTCAGACTCCATTTCCCGGACCAGCAAACCCTCTTTAGCGTTGTTAGCCATACAGAATTACGGTTACGGCAATATATATTCTTCCGAGATTATTGTTCTTTGTAAAGGCGAAATTGTGAATAAATACGGATCAAATGACAGAAAAGTGTCTTTGGAGAAATAAAAAAATAAAGAATTAATAACTCTTTCAACCACAAGTTCACCCATGGCAGTAATAATTCTAGTTGGTTTGGCACGATCCGGAAAGGATACTGCAGCAGATTACATTGTTGAAAAACACGGTTTTGCAAAATACAATTTCTCAACAGTTCTCTCGAAAATGCTCGAGCAAAAAGATATTCCCCAAACAAAACAGGCAATGAACCAATTGGGGGACATGATCCGCGAAGAAATGGGAATGGACGCAATCGCAAAGCTCTTGGACAAAAAAATAACGCAAAAAAACAACCTTGTTCTTGTTGGACCAAGATCCATGGAAGAAATAGATTACTTCCAAAAAAAATTTCCAAAACTGAAAATAATAAAAATTGTCACGGGAACAGACGAAAGATTTTCGCGCAGGTCAAATGAGGATCCGAAAGACGAGAAAAAATTCTTTGCACGCGATGAAAACGATCTCAAAAGAAAAGGATTCCAAAAAGTGCTTGATTCGGCTGACTTGAGCGTGAACAATTTTGGGAACAAAAAAGATTTCTACTCTGAAATTGAAACTGCAATAAAATTGGTGCTAGCGGATGAAAATAAGTGAACTAAACCTGAAAACAAAAAAAGCGGGAATCACAATAAAAATGAAAGAAATACGAGACTTACGCGAAGTCGTTTCCAATACTGACGGAAAATTACATTTACTCTGCGAAGCGCTTATTGGAGATGAGACGGGAAGCGTTTTTATCTCGCTTTGGGATGGCCAAATAAAACAAATGGAATCCGGAAAATATTACAAAATAACAGAGTGTTATTGTTCAAAACACAAGGGCGCAATGATCCTCAACATAGGCAAAAACGGGAAAATCACAAAAACAGAGGACAAGTTTGAAATAAACACGAAAAACAATCTAAGCCTCAAAGAAATCCACGAAAACACACTTCTTTAACTTTAAAAACCTAATTTAACGCTTTTATACTAGAGAAAATAGTGAAAGCATAGCACGTGCTACCGACCTTGCAGAACCTAGTTCTGTGAGGCATAGCAAAATCCAAAGATTTTGCAATGAGGTGCACGCGTTACTGCCGGACGCAAACGGCAAGGGAGTATAGCTCAGCCTGGTCAGAGCTTTGGTCTTATACACCAAGGGTCAGCGGTTCAAATCCGCTTACTCCCAAACCTTTTTCTTTCTCTTAAAAGAGAAAGTAAAAAGGTTTATCAAAAAGAAAGAGAACAATTAAGAAAAAAGAGTTGGAAGAATGAAACAAGTAGAACAATATAATCTTGAAGCGGAAGAAAAAATCCGCGCACACTGGAAAAAAAATAAAATCCCGAGAAAAGCAAGAGCACAAAACAAAAATGGAAAAGGATTCTATTTTTTGGATGGACCCCCATACGCATCCGGCCACATACACATGGGAACGGCGTTGAACAAAATTGTAAAAGACATTACAATGCGCCACAAAAGAATGCAAGGATTTTCAGTTTTAGATCAACCCGGATATGATACGCATGGATTGCCGATTGAAAATAAAGTTGAAAAAAAATTGGGATTCAAAAACAAGGCGGAAATAGAAGCACATGGAGTAGACAAATTTGTTGAAGAATGCAAAAAATACGCAACAGAATTCATCGGAGTAATGAACGAAGATTTTGACAATTTAGGAGTATGGATGGATTGGGAAAAACCATATTTAACACTTGACAAAGAATACATCGAAGCAATCTGGTGGACATTCAAAAAGGCAGATGAAAAAAAACTGCTTTACTTGGGAAAATACCCAATACACGCATGCCCGCGCTGCGAAACCGCAGTTGCCTATAACGAGATTGAGTACACAAAACAAACAGACAAAGCAGTATTTGTAAAATTCAAAGTAAAAGGAAGCAAAAACAAATACTTTGTTATTTGGACAACAACTCCCTGGACGCTTCCTTCAAACACAGGAATAATGGCGCACCCAAAATTTGATTACGTGGAAGCTGAAATCGGCGGAGAAATTTGGATTGTTGCAAAAGAAAGATTACAAAAACTCGCCGATGTTGTTGAAGCAGGTTATATTGTAAAACGCGAATTTAAGGGAAAAGAATTAGAAGGAATGGAATACGAAAACCCGCTTGCAAAAAATCTGAAATTGCCAAAACTCGAAAAAGCTTACAGAGTAATCATGAGCGAAAGATATGTGAACCTTGAAGAAGGATCCGGATTGGTTCATACTGCGCCGGGATGCGGAAAAGAAGACTACGAAGAAGGGACAAAGCAAGGATTGCCTGTAATAAGTATGGTTGGGGTAAGCGGAAAAATGGATTCACAAGCAGGAAAATACGAGGGAAAAAAAGCAAGAGAAGTTGATGCGGAAATAATAGAAGATCTTTCAGAAATGAACGCACTTGTATACAAACACAATTACACACACGATTATCCGATCTGCTGGAGATGCGAAACCCCATTGCTAATGATAAGCACACCGCAATGGTTCTTCAAAGTAACCGCAATCCGCGAAAAAATGATCAAAGAAAACGAAGAAATAAACTGGGTTCCTTCATGGGGAAAAGACAGATTTAGAAACTGGCTTGAATCATTGGGAGATTGGCCGATATCAAGACAGAGATACTGGGGAACACCGCTTCCGATTTGGATCTGCGATTCGTGCGGTAATCAAAAAATATTTGCTTCAGAAAAAGAACTCAAAGAACATTATTCCGGAAAAATAAAAGATTTGCACAAACCATGGATTGACGAAGTAAAATGGGGTTGTAAAAAATGCGGAAAAGGAACAATGAAAAGAGTCCCGGAAGTTTTGGATGTTTGGTTTGATTCAGGAGTAGCATCATGGGGAAGCATTGGATATCCGGCGAATAAAGAAAAATTCGAAAAATACTGGCCGGCAGATATCAACATTGAAGGAAAAGACCAAATACGCGGATGGTGGAACTCGCAGCTCATCACAAGCACAATATGCTTTGACGAAAAACCATTCAAAGCAATTGCAATGCACGGAATGGTACTTGATCTGAATAAAAATAAGATGTCGAAAAGCAAAGGAAACAGCATAGGGCCAAAAGAAGTGATTGAAAAATATAATAGAGATTACTTGAGATTGCTGATTGCAAAAGAATTCAAGGGAGAGGATATGAAATTTGACATGGAAGCGTTCAAAGATATCAACCGCTTTTACAACACACTTTGGAATTCGCTCAATTATGGAGCACTCTACCTTGACATTGATATAGCAAAATACGAAAAAATCGATTTGAAAAAACTCAAAGCGGAAGATAAGTGGATCATAAGCAAACTGCATACACTTCTAAAAAATTCAATGCAAAATTACAACAACTATTATTACGGAAAATTAGTAAACGAAATAGAATACTTTGTATTGGAAGAATTTTCCAGAACATACATCAAAATGATAAGAGACAGAGCAAAAGAAGAAAACAAAGAAGCACTCAATATGGTGTTCGGCCATATTACAAATATGCTCTTGAGATTGCTTGCTCCAATTGCACCACACTTTTGTGAACACTTTTATTTAGGAATGAAAACCGCGAAAATGCCGGAATCGATACACTTACTTGAACTCCCGAAAGCAGAGGAAAAATACATTGATGCAAAACTCGAGGAAGAGGTTGCAAAAGCAAAAAACATCATACAGGAATCGCTCAGCATGAGAGAACATGAAAAGCTCAGACTTAGATGGCCGCTCAATGAACTTATTTTTGTTTCAAAAGAAAAAGAATTCGCAAACACAATCGAACTAATAGAAGCATCGGCAAACGTGAAAAAATTCTCCGAATCTGCGAAAGAACCGAAAGGGAAATACGTTTCAAAAGAATTTGGAAACGGAAAACTGTTTTTGAACACTGACGCGAACGCAGAACTCAAGGAAGAATGGGAACTAATGGAACTGCGCAGGAGAATCCAGGACCAGAGAAAGCAATTGAAACTTAATCCAAATGAAACAATAAAAATGGAAATTGATTCCAACGACAAAAAGTTCCTTGAAAAATACAAAAAAGAAATCGAGGAAACAACCAACACAAAAATTGTTTTTGGAAAAGGAAAAATGGAAAAGCTTCTTGAAAGAGAATTTTACATTAAAATAGGAAAGTGAAAAATATGCAAAAAAAGCAAGCACACAAAAAAGCAAAAATCGACAAGGAAAAAATCGCGAGAAAAAACATTCTCAGAGACAGCGAGGAAATAACAGGCACGATAATTTCCGGTTATGATTTCAACAACGGAGTTGATTACAGCGCAATAGTGAAAAGTTACATGACAACAGGATTTCAGGCAACACACCTTGCAAAAGCAATTGTAATTGTAAACAAAATGGTCGAAGAAAAAGCCCACATTTTTCTTGGATACACTTCCAACATGGTTAGCTCCGGACTTCGCGATGTAATAAGATATCTTGTTGAACACAAAAAAATAAACGCGGCAGTAACAACAGCAGGCGGAATTGAGGAAGACATAATCAAATGCCTCGGAAATTTTATTTTAGGAGATTTTCGTGCTTCCGGAAAAGAGCTTCGCGAGAAAGGAATCAACAGAATTGGAAATATTTTTGTTCCGAATTCCAGATACGTAAAATTTGAAAAATTTGTCATGCCGTTGCTTGAAGAAATT
>DASRUN010000002.1:0-3535 GCA_035655435.1 archaeon
ACTCCGAAAACTGAAAGCAGAATTATGAGAAGAACCACGAAAAACATGATCAGACCTGCAACACCCAAAATAACCAGATTTGTAGTGTTAAATTCGATGGACGGCAAAGAAGAAATGAACGAATTAAAATTCAGAAGCGAAGAAAGACGCACGGCAGAGAGATCGGTTGAAGAATGAACAATCATTGGCGGAGAAACATAGAAACCCATTACATTGGATTGAACAAGGGCGTCAGCCTGCTCCTTTGAAAGATTTTGTTTTATGCTATATGAAAATGAAGCGCTTTCCCGGGGCTCTACTATCAAAGAATCAAAAGCAATTATTGGATCGTTCTGTATTATTTCAAACGCAGAACCTGAAGAAATATTAGCGGCATCAGCAATAAACTTTTTTGGAACAATCTCGAGAACACGAACATCGAGAGAGGCTTCGGCATTATTTGTAAAACTAATATTCACAGTTGCCAAATAAAATGTTTCACTGTCTTTCGTAACTTTTACTATTTTGAGCCTTCGCGAAGGCTGTGTAACTTCTATGATGCCCTTTGACTCATTTACAATGGCGGAATCCAAACCCGAAGCCCCCAAGAAAGCGTCAAGCTGTTCAAGATTGTAAGTATAAACCCCGGAACCATAATCCGAAACAGAAACGCGGTTCAATAAAGTCGAATACATTGTTGTGGATTTTTCAGCCTGGGTTTTTGAAATATCATAATAATAACCCTGTTCAAATAATTCCTCTGCATACAAAAGATTGCTGTCGGCATTTACAAGAGCCGCATTCAAATCCAAAACGTCAATTCCTTTTGAGGCAAGATCTCTAACAAACAAATTTGCTTCAGAGCGCTTTGCCTGTGCAACAATCAAAGCATCCTGCGCAGCAACCCTTGCAAAAAACGTGTTCTGGAAACTGTACAGGCCGGAAACTTCTGAAGAATTTCCCCCATTATCTTTCACACGAGCTATTACAGTAAAGCGACCATTATCAAAATTCACTGTATTCCAATCAAAAACAAAATTCGAACCTTCCTGGATGGCTCGCCCAACAAAAGTTTCGTTTGAATTTTTCACCAAAAAAAGTTCAGCACTCAATACTCCGGAAGCGTTTGTGCCTGAATCGGTAGCCTTTAACTGAAACCTAACACTGCCCTCAAGAACCTGTGTTATAGGAGGAGAAAGTATCTCTATTGAAGGGTTAACAGTATCATAAACAAAAAAATCCTGGGCAGAACACACATCATAATCATCGTCTATAGCATTGAAAAAAACATTATAATCGCCGTCAGGTTTTCCGGCCAAAGAATATTCGGCCTCAATAGAATAAACATTTGACTCACTTTCTACAACAACCGTTTCAATGTTGTTTGGATCTGTAACAACAACCCGCCCCTGCCTGAACTGAACAATTGAATCAAGTTTAATGGAAAGATTCCCATCCGCAACGCTAAAGTCCAATATAGGATCAAAATCGCAAAATGAAGGAGCCCTTACAGAAGCGACCCCGCTTGCTCTGCCAAGATTTCCGGCATTGTCTATCGGCTGTATCTTGTAATGATATCTATATCCTTCAGAAACGTTCGCGTCCAAAAATTTTAATTCGGAAATTTTTTCGCCCACAAGCTTTGCCACAGCATCCCTAACGCTGAATTCTCTTGAAATACCGGCATCCTTTACAAACCTCAAATTGCTCCTATAAACATTATAATATGCAATTCCGGACAAATCATCGGTAGCCTCACCCCATTCAACGTTTATATCCCCGTTTTCAAGTTCTGTCGCCGAAATAAATTCCGGCCTCTCGGGACCGTTTGAGTCAAGCTTAAACTGATAATGTGTGGTATCGCTCCAACCGGAAGGATTTTTTGCGCGAACATGAAAATACCAAACCCCATCAAGCTTTGAACCTAGAATAATATCATCAGAAGTGGCTGGGGTGACCTCTCCGTTGATCCCGGTCAAATCAGGAATTGTTTCAGGAAGCTGATCAACTACATAGGAAAAATCCGTGGCTCCGGAATAAGAAACCCTCATTTTAAGGATTTTCGCGGTGCTCCATTCTCCCTCAGGGTTAGTGTCACTTGTAACAATAGGAACTGCGGCAAAAACGCCTAATGAAAAAAACAAGAGAAAAAATACCGACAAAAATTTTGTGAAATTCAACCAAAAACCCTAAAAAATACTGGAGGAAAACAAATTAAAAGGAGACGCAAAATTAACGATAATGAATTAGTGTCTTAAACGCCCGCCGTCAATAACAAGGGTTTGGCCGTTTATTTTTTCGCTTTTAGCAAGAAAAACCACCGCTTCCGCAATATCCCTTGGATTGGCTAAAACTCCTATTGGAGTTTCTTTCACAAAAGCATTTTTGCGTTCCTCGGAAACATTTTCAAGCAAATCCGTCAAAACCGGACCGGGCGCAACAGCGTTCACTCTAATCCCTTTTTTTCCAAACTCAACCGCCCAGGTTTTTGTAAAACCAATAACAGAAGCTTTTGACGCGCCATAAATGCTTCCGGAAGTGCTTGCATCCAAACCCGCAACAGACGCAGTGTTCACAATAGAACCCTTGATTTTGTTTTCGACCATCCACTTGCCGATTATTTTTCCCATCAAAAAAATTCCTTTTGTGTTGGTTGCAAAAATTTCATCAAATTCTTTTTCACTCAACTCCCAAGTAGGAGTTCCCGGATTGCTTGAATAAATTCCGGCATTGTTTGCAAGCAAAAAAATAGAATTGAATTCTTTCAATGCATAAGCAAGTATTTTTTTGCAATCCGATTCTTTTGAAACATCCGCCTGAACAACAATTGCTTTTGAACCAAGTTTTTCAATTTCTTTTTTCACTTCTTCGACGTTTTTTTTACTTGAATCGGAATGAAAATTAACAACAACGTTCATTCCGTTTTTTGCGCACTCTAAAGCAATTGCTTTTCCTATTCCGCGCGAGGCCCCGGTAACAATAGCGGTTTTTCCTTTCAATGAAAGCATTTAATCAAGAACATAAGGTTTGGAAATGTTGAAAAAGGTTCGGAACGTTTAATAGTCATAAAAACAATCTTTGTTTATGGTAATAAAAAGAGGGCCAAGAAATCCACCTAAAGAAGTCCCAATGAATTTTAAACACACATTACGGATTAATGAAAGAAGATATACACGTAGAGCTGAGAAAAATTCCAGGAATTCCGGAGTACATGGATATATATCTGCCATGTATATTCGTGAAGATCATCCGGCAAATGATGCGGAAACCATTATAGCAATCGCTATTGATCTTCAAAAACACGGAATAAATACTCCAAGAGTAACGCATAGAGTGTCACAACTTTTTGCAACAGAAAATGCAGGCGCTGATATGCATGATGTCCTATTACGCCTTTTGAATAGGCCTATACTTAATCGGCAACGGGTGAAGTTTTTGTTGTCGGCAGCAGCAAGGCAGCTAGGAAAAATGCATAGCTTAGAGTATTCACACCACAATTCGCATTTTAGAAATTTTGTGGTTAAAGGAAGTAAGGTTAGTATTATTGATTTTAAAT
>DASRUN010000003.1:0-14882 GCA_035655435.1 archaeon
ATTTGTAAGGCGCGTCGCCGCGGAGCGGCGCGCCGACTGACGTCTTGCAGTAAGAAACAGGCGTAAACTACAAAAAAAAATAGTGTCGTGATTCATCTGCCCGCTAAAGCGGGCAAAGGGTTCTCACGATAGGACGCTAAATCTGGCAATATTCTTTTGAGAGATGATAATGCCAGCTACTTAAAATATATTTTTGATCCCGGAAATGTACGACTGATTACAAAAGATAGAGAAATAGAAGGACAAGACAGACGCGCACTTCGTCCTGAAAAATATCAGGAACTGAGAAATCATGAGAAAGGAAGAATTAGAGGCGCATCTAAAGAATTTTATGTTTCGGGAACATATTTGGATAGAGATCCTACCAAATTAATAAAATTAATTGAGGATGCAACAAAAGATAGGGAAAAAAGATTAGGTATACTAAAAGCACTTCATGAATTGCAATTACTCCAAGGAGTGCCTAAAGAAAAATTATATCGCCCGCCACAACACGTTATTGATGAACTGAATCTAACAGAAAAATAATTTCGCGCTAATAAGGAGAACCGGATAAATTTTGTGATATGGTATGCAGGGGGCAGGATTCGAACCTGCGAAGACGCTGAGTCAGCAGATCTTGAGTCTGCTCCGTTTGACCGCTTCGGTACCCCTGCAAATTGCGCTCACTTAATTAGGATCAAAATCAAAAGAATTCTTCCTCAGCAACCAATAAAAACCTTGTTTTAGAAGAAAATTCAAAGTCATTTTAGTGAGGGAAAAAGCGCTTTGATAAAATTAATTTCTCTATGCAATGTGTTCATTTCCTGACGATTTTCAAACGTACTTTGGGCATGTTTCGGAACTGCTCTTTCTTCCGCAGTCAAACGATCCAAAAGCGCAGAATGCATTTTTTGTGCTTCTGCAATGCTGTCAGGTACATGGAAATTCGGCCCTACATGATGCTTTGATTTAAGTGCCTCAAGACCTCTGCGGTTAAGACCATGAAAGAACTCACCTTGATTGGGATTCACTCCTGGCCCTTTTCCGATTGCTTTTCTTTTTGAACCCATAATATATCATCGGTTTTGGAATTTTTAATCCTTTATGAAACTGAATTTGAGTATTTTTGATAATCATTAGTTAAGCATTAAAAATTCATTTAGAGCATTTATAGTCATGAACAGCAAACAATTCCTCTATATTGGAGCAGGAGTCCTGGTTCTGGCAATTGTACTTGTGCTCGCAAAACCTTACATTTTTCCGGAGGAAAAAGAATTCCACATTCACGCGGATTTTGCGGTTTATTTGAATGGAGAGAAGGTTGATTTTGCAAAAGAAAAGTACATGAGTTCCGAGTACACGCGATTGAGCTATTTCTTTCACCTCCATGATCTTGATGGAAATGTGATGCACATGCATTTGGAAGGATTAAAATTAGGAGAGTTTTTCGGTTCAATCGGAATGAGGTTCTTTGAAGAGTGTTTTGTGCTCGACAACGGCCAAACATTCTGCGAACAGACCGACAACAAAAAACTCAGAATGTTCGTGAACGGAAAAGAAAATTTTGAGTATGACAATTATGTTTTCAACGACCTTGACAGGATATTAATTACTTATGGAAATGAAAGCGAATCCGAAATACAAGAACAAATTAATTCTGTTACGGATAATGCGTGCATTCAGTCAGCCAAGTGTCCGGAAAGAGGAACTCCAAGCGATGAGTCAAGCTGTTCTGTTCTAAATGGCTGTTCGGCAACATGATTTTTTGAAGCGTGTGCAAAAAATGAATTTTAATGATCCCAAACTGAAAAAAATACTGCTTTTCTCAATTCTGCTTCTTGCATTTCTTTTAAGGTTCTGGGGCGGACAGCAGGTTCACTTTTGGGATGAAACCGTTTATCTCCAACATGCGGAAATAATCTCCGGATTGAGGGAAAATAATTTTGATGAGTTTAGCCTAAGGCCTCCAATGCTTCCGATAATCTTTGCTGCAGGAATTTTATTATGGAACAGCACTTTAACACCAATAATTATTGTCGGTTTATTTGCATCACTTGCAGTTTTGTTTTCTTTTTTTATTGTGGAAAAAATTTATGGTTTTAAAACAGGAATAATTTCCGCCTCGTTGGTTGCTTTTTTGCCTTTTCTTGTTGAATACTCGAGGTTTTTGCTTTCAGATATGCCTGCGTTAATGTTTTTGCTGACAGGAGTATTTTTTGCGCAAAAGTTTTTTGATGAGAAAAAAGATTTTTTTGCATTGATTTCCGGATTGCTTTTTGGAATGTCTTTTCTCACACGGTTTTCGGTTTTTTCCGCAATTGCGGCAATTGGGTTTTGCGCTTTCGCGATTTACGGAAAAACCGCGCATGAATTTTTAAAAACCAAAAAATATACGCTTTTCCTTGCGGGTTTTTTCTGTGTTGTTCTTCCGTATTTCATTTGGGCACAATTTGAGTTTGGCGCATTTTGGATTCCGGTTGTGAATGCATTGTATGCAATAAACAATTTTGACGGAACACCGTTTTTTTATCTAACCGCAATAATAAGCGAATTTTCAATAATCATACTATTAGGAGTTTTGCTTTTTGTTGCGCGCATTTTGCCAGCAAAGAGAGAAAAGAATGACCTCTTCTTTTTCGCTTGGTTTGTTGTTCTTCTTGGAATCATTTCCATTAGCCCGCATAAAGAAGAACGTTATTTGGTTTCCACAATAGCATTCCCGCTTGCAGTAATGGCTTCACGCGGGTTAACTCTTGCATTTGAGCTCAAAAATAACTGGAAAAAAATCATGTGTATAATAGCTGTTTCCGGAATTGCAATTTTTTCCTTTTACCCCTCATTTGATTATTTTGCAGGAAGCACAATCAACACCGAATATACAACCGAGGAATTCCTTGCATCACAATACATAGTGGAATTGGCGGAAGAGGGCGATGTACTTTACACTGATTTTAATTATCCGGTTTTTGCTTATTATACAAAACTGAAAGTTGTGGAAATAACAAAATATAATTATTCAGAAGATTTGTTTGCGGAAAAATTTTCAAAAAACGGGATTGTTGTTTTAGATTCGGAACATTCGCCATTAATGCCGGATATTATTGAGTTGCATTCAGAGAATTTTGAATTGAAAAAGGATTTCGGAAGGGTGCGCATTTATTCTTTTGAAAAATAGTCTGCAAAAATCAAAAGATTTATTTGAGCACTTTCGCAAATTTTATTATGGAAGCGGCAAGCTCTTCTATTCTTTTGGAAACATCCGGATCTGTTATTTCATCACCTTCAAATGATGAGTCTGTTACATAAACGAATTTCGGGATTATTGTGCAGCGAAAATCAAGCATCAAAGAATTTGCAAAACTCATTATGGACATGTAGCTTTTTGATCCTCCGGCAGAGCAAGTGAATCCAACGGGTTTGTTCAACCATGCTTTTCCGGTTAATTCAAACAGGTTTTTTGCGGCGGCATTTACATTGTAATTGTAAATCGGAGTCGAGAGAATTATCCCATCAGAATTCTCAATTGTTTTATGGAGTTCTTTCACTTTAGCATTATTATAGCACTTATCCCCATCACAAAATGGAAGGTCTATTTCTGCAAGGTTCAAGAGCTCAGCCTTGTGGCCGAGTTTTTTAATGCTTTTTTCCGTTTCCTGAGCTAAAATAAGGGTTTTCGAATCCTTTTTCAGGTTTGAGCTTATCACAACAAATTTCATATTGAATAAGGTGCGCGGAGGACTTTTATTGCTTTTGCCCCTCTACTATGCAGGCTCGCAAAAAATTTGTTCCAAAACAGAGTTTTGCCGAAAAATGAAGTAAAAAAATTAAAGGCACAGAAAAACACTAAATAAAGCAAATAAAAAATGCAAAATAGTTTGAAAAACAAATTTTGAGAAAAAATAAAATAAAATAGTTTAAAAAAGCAGACATAGATTAAATTAAAAGTATGTTTTCCAAATGAATTGGTTTTGGGAGGATACTTTTTTAAATGGGTGAAGGATTATTCTTTTCCCTTGCAAAAAGGGATTAGGCAAATAAAGAAAGAAAAAGGCTAAGAGAAAAGAGGCAATTTCAATGGACACACTGATGATCGTAAAGAGAAACGGGGAAGTTTCGGGCTTTGATGAGGAAAGGATTAGGAATGCAATAAAAAAGGCCATAACAGCTACACAAAGTAATGTTGCGGAAGAAAAGATTGATGAGATTGTAAGTGAGATTACTGATGAAATTTCCACGAGATTTGTGGATTTTTTTCCGAACGTTGAAAATGTCCAGGATATTGTTGAAAAGCATTTGGTGAAAAACGACCTTTACAATGTTGCAAAAGCCTATATTATTTACAGGGCGGAAAGATCAAGGGAAAGAGAGGAAAAAAGGAAGCAAACAATGCAAAAATCTCTTTTGGGAAAACTCACGGTTACAAAAGCGGACAATACAAAAGTTATTTTTGATCTCAAAAAATTGCATTCCACAATAGATCGAGTGAGCAGCGGTTATGAAACAGTTGTAAAACCGGAGCTGATTTCACAGGAAGTTGTGAAGAACATTTATGATGGAGTAACAACAAAGGAAATAGAGAAAGCACTTATTCTTGCAACAAGTTCTCACATAGAAAAAGATCCTGCATATGCTTATGTTGCGTCGCGGCTTTTCATGCAAAAGCTTTACAAAGAGGTAATGCAAAAATCAATCAAAACAGAGGATTTGAATGATGAATACAAACAGGCATTTGTGAACAGCATTCAAGAGGGAGTTGAGAAAAAACTTCTTGATAAAAAAATGTTGGAATTTGATCTTAAAAGATTGGCGGAAAAACTCAAGCTTGATAGAGACGGATTGTTCCAGTACATGGGAATACAGACTCTTTATGAAAGATATTTTTTGAAATCGAATTCAAGACGCATTGAGCTGCCGCAAACATTCTGGATGCGCGTTTCAATGGGATTAGCTTTGAGCGAAAAGCACAAAGAGGAAAAAGCGGTTGAATTTTACAATCTTATTTCCCAATTAAGGTTTGTTCCTTCAACACCAACATTGTTCCACGCAGGAACCACACACCCGCAACTAAGTTCGTGCTATCTGACAACCGTTACGGATGATTTGAAGCATATTTTCAAGTGTGTGGGAGATAATGCACAACTTTCGAAATGGAGCGGCGGACTTGGAAATGATTGGACGGGAATTCGCGCAACGGGATCAATGATTAAAAGTACGAATGTTGAATCGCAAGGAGTTATTCCGTTCCTCAAAATTGCGAATGACGTTACCGCTGCAATCAACAGGAGCGGAAAGAGAAGGGGAGCTACGTGCGCTTACTTGGAAAGTTGGCACTTGGATGTCGAGGACTTTTTGGAATTGAGAAAAAACACCGGGGATGAAAGAAGAAGAACTCATGATATGAATACGGCCAATTGGATTCCGGATCTTTTTATGAAAAGGGTTCTGCTTGATGAAAACTGGACACTTTTTTCTCCGGATGAAGTTCCGGAATTGCACGATCTTTACGGTTCGGAATTTGAGAAAAAGTACATTGAATATGAGAAGAAAGCGCAGAATGGGGAAATAAAAAAGCACAAAGTTGTTTCCGCGGTAAAAATGTGGAGAAAAATGCTTGGAATGCTTTTTGAAACAGGACATCCTTGGATTACGTTTAAGGATCCATGTAATATTAGAAGTCCGCAGGATCATGTTGGAGTTGTGCATAGTTCAAATCTTTGCACGGAAATAACCCTTAACACATCAATGGATGAAACCGCGGTGTGCAATCTTGGTTCGATAAACCTTGCAGCGCACATTGTTACCGGAGAAGTCAATAGGGACATGCTTGCGAGAACAGTTAGAACAGCCATTAGAATGCTGGATAATGTAATTGACATAAATTATTATCCAACAGCTGAAGCGCATAATTCGAATATGAGGCATAGACCGATTGGTTTGGGAATCATGGGTTTCCAGGACATGCTTTACAAACTTGAGATAGCATTTGATTCGCCGAAAGCAATTGAAATAGCCGATCAAAGCATGGAGTGGATTTCTTATAATGCAATTCTTGCTTCTTCGGAACTTGCAAAAGAAAGGGGAAAATACGAAACTTATGAGGGTTCAAAGTGGAGCAGGAACTCCTTTCCAATAGATACCGTTGACCTTCTTGAAAAGGAGAGGGCAATGAAAATAGAAGTTAACAGGAATAAAAGCATTGACTGGACTCCTGTGAGAGAGCATGTGAAGCAACATGGAATGAGAAATTCCAACACAATGGCGATAGCGCCAACGGCCACTATAAGCACGATTGCGGGTTGCTATCCATCCATTGAACCGATTTACAAGAACATTTATGTGAAGGCCAACATGTCGGGAGAATTCACTATTGTAAACCCTTTCCTTGTAGAAGATTTGAAAAAAGAAAACATGTGGAATGATGAAATGCTCGAACAATTAAAGTACTACGATGGAAGCATTCAGAATATTCCGGGAATTTCCGAAAAGTTAAAGGCAAAGTACAAGGAAGCATTTGAAATAGATGCAATAGAAGCAATGAAGCATACTGCGGTTCGCGCAAAATGGATTGATCAAAGCCAAAGCCATAATGTTTTCATTTCCGGAACATCCGGAAAAAAACTCAGCGACACTTATTTAACGGCATGGAAAATGGGTTTGAAGACAACATATTATTTGAGGAGCCTTGCGGCCACGCAGATAGAAAAATCAACGCTTGATGCGAAAAAATTCGGTTTCACCCAGAAAAGAGAGTACAAGCCAATGGAACAGGAAGAGCAAAGAGCGCCTGTTGTAAAAGCTATTCCGATACTTGTTATGGATCCGGAAATTGAATCTCCGGAAATAAAATTGTGCAAAATAGATGACCCTGATTGCGAGGCATGTCAGTAAATTTTAAAAGAAAAAAATGCAAAAAAAATTAAAAAAATAAAAAATTTGAGGTGGAAAAAATGAGTATTGTTAACAGTTCAAAAACAGACCCGAATAAAATTTTACCCATGAAATACAAGTGGGCTAGAGGCCATTATAAGAATGGAGTTGCAAATAATTGGACACCGGAAGAGGTTTCAATGCAACAGGACATTGAACAATGGAAATCCGATACAGCATTATTGGATTCTGAAAGAAGATTGATACTTTGGAATCTGGGTTTTTTCTCTACAGCAGAATCGCTTACCGCAAACAATATTGTATTGGCAATTTATTATCACATTACAAATCCGGAAGCAAGGCAATATCTTTTAAGGCAGGGTTATGAGGAAGCAATTCATACAGATACTTTTATTTACTGCTGCGATTCGCTTGGACTTGATCCTGATGAAATTTACAACATGTACAATACGATTCCTTCGATAAAACAAAAAGATGATTTTGTTGTTGAAATGACAAAATCTATTTTTGATAGAAATTTTACAACGCACGGAAAAGAAAATATACAAAAATTTTTGAAAGATCTTGTCGGATATTATGTTATAATGGAGGGAATTTTCTTTTACGCCGGCTTTGCAATGATGCTTGCTTTGAAAAGGCAGAATAAAATGGTTGGAATAGGCGAACAATTCGAGTACATTATGCGCGATGAAAGCATTCACCTTGCTTTTGGATGTGATATTATTAACACGATTAAGGAAGAGAATCCTAGCGTCTGGACGCAGGCGTTCAAGGATGAAATGGTCGAGCTTATAAAAAAGGCAACAGATCTTGAAAAGAAATATGCTTTCGATGCCTGCCCCCAAGGATTGCTTGGAATTAATGCGCAACAGTTCGCGGATTATGTTGAGTACATTGCGGATCGAAGGCTTGAGAGAATTGGTTTACCGAAGGTTTTCAATACGGATAATCCTTTCCCTTGGATGTCACAGTCAACAGACTTGAATAAGGAGAAGAATTTTTTCGAAACAAGGGTTACAGAATACCAGATTTCCGGGAATTTGAAGTGGGATGAATAAATCCCAATTATTTTCTTTTTTCCAAAATTAACCATAGTTAATCGCTTTTGAATAGGTTTATTAAATTCAAAATTTAATCCATTATTGATTTTATGGATTTTCTGAAACTCGCAAAGCAGAGGAAAACAACTTACGAATTCAGCTCCAAAGATGTTTCCGCAGCCAATGTGAAAAAAGTTTTGGAAGCCGGAAGATTGGCTCCGAGTGCCGGCAATTCACAACCGTGGCATTTGATCGTGGTTCGCAATGAAGACAAAATCCAGAAATTGATAGAAACCGTTTCTCCGTTGCACCCTTTTATTTCTTTCAACCCTCCGGTTATAATTGGGATTGTTTTTGAGCCGGATGAATGGGCAAAAAAGCATTTTCCAAAAAAACCAGAAACCGTGAACCTGACTGAACCATTTCTGTGCATTGGAATGTGCACATTAAGCATGGCACTTGAAGCACAATCACTTGGAATCGATTCTGCAATCCTAACTCCAAATCCTAAAATTGCCGGAAAGCTCCTTAAAGTGAAAGAGCCGAGAATAATTCCGCTTGTTTTAGGGCTCGGTTATGAGTCAAAGGATGCCTACAAAAAGGAAAGGGAAAGAAAGAGTGCAGATGAAATAGTTTCATATGAAGAGTACGGGAAAAAGTGATTAAGTGACTTCAAAGGAGGAACTGCGGGCAATTATAGCAGATCAACTGCGTGATTTCAATGGAACTGAAATGTTTCTTTTCATCTGCAAGCCCGAGGATTATATTGCGACACGTGAAATTATAACGGAAGGGCTGACAAAAAATGGCAAACCGCCTGGTGTTTACGCAACATTCAACACGCCTTATGTCCTCCTGAAAAAAGACCTTGAAAAGGCCGGCGTCAACGTAAAAAAGCTTTTTTTCCTTGATGGAATAAGCAGGATTACGAAAAGCGCGGCGGAAAGCGAGGAATGTGTTTATATTAGAAGTCCAAGCTCGCTCACGGAACTCTCCATAAGGGCAATGGAATTAGCTCTTACAAAAAAATTCGATTTTTTTGTTGTTGATTCCATATCCGCAATGCTCATACATAACAAACCGGAAAGACTGGAAAAATTTGGGCATTATATACTGAATAAGCTCCGTCTCTTGGGAATACGAGGTATACTCATTGCGACGGATGATGAAAGATCCAGAGAGGTATGCAACACGATGTCACAGTTCACAACAAGGATGATAAAGCTCGGTTTTAAATAGCGAAACCCTTATTTCTGGCTCGATGAACGATTAAAATATGTCTTTCCAAAATTTGACACACTAAATAAAAATTCTCGGCCCCCACATGATCTTCCGGCAATAAATACGCTTAAATAAACTTGTATATCAATTGATATAAGTGGTTTTATGAGTAAAACAAACACAATTTTCAAACAAGGAAATATTCTCCGCTATCCACGATTGGATACTGTTCTTATGGTTGAAGAAGCGATTAGAAATGCCAAGGACTATCCTACAAAGGCAAAGCTTTGGAAAAGTCTTCCAAAAAAAATGATGTACCAGACATTCAATACGATAATTGACTACCTTGAATACTCCGGCAAAATTCTAATGGAAAAAGACGGTTCCATAATCTGGATTTGGGACCCTGAAGGCGTGAGAAAACTTTTAAGCAAGAAGCATCTGGTGATTCGATAAAAGTCGACAAAAGGAAAATCTTTGTAATTTTCGTTGATGAGAAAACAAAAAATGCTTATGACAGTAATCCTTGAATGGTTTGATCACAAAAATTACGATAGAAGATTTGGATACAAAACAAGCTGAATTTACCCAAAAGCAGATACAATTTCACACAACGAAACCCTTATTTATTCAAAAAGCATTTTTTCTTGCATGGAGAAAAAAAAGGAAGAGAATATTACGGTTCATTTGGCAATGCTCGCAATATTGCTTTTGGCACTCCTGACTATTTTTGTTCATTTTAATGTAATTTCCTGTGGAACAATACATCCTTTTGTTTGTGATGCTTATTATAGAGGTTATGAAATGATAACCGGGAAAAGTGCTCCTATTGTTCTCATTGTTTTTGGTTCTGATGGAATGGGAAACCCGGAGTATTTGGAGCAAACCCTTAGAAGCAGCAAGTTTAGCGCTAGGGTTTCGCTTGAAAGTATTGAAAGGATTTCTCTTCCAGAATTGAGGGAACATCAATTGGTTATTGTTGAAAGGGCAAGAAAAATTTGTACGGATGATTTGCAAATATTCGCGGAGTATGTTAATACTGGAGGAAAATTGATTTGGATCGGAGATGCGGGAACCGAACCATGCGAAAATGATTTGTTGCTTAAAGAAAGTGAGAGAAAAGCTGTTGAAAGTGAAAAAACAATAGGTCCGTGGGCAAGAAAAGAGGGAACAAAACAGGTTTCATTTGACATTATGCTTGGCGTGAATTATAAGGAAAATTATTGTAATTTGGTTCAATGCACTCTTCCGCAATATATTGGAAATTTTGATTTTGTGAATACCGATCACAAAATAACTTATGGTTTGGGGCAGGGTTTGCCGTTTTATTCTGACTTTTCAATTGTTGAAACAAATGCGGATGCGTTCCAATCAAGTCTTGCATTCATGGATCATGGTTCTGATTTAATTGCGGATTCAAATTCTAATGCTCCTAATGCAGAGAAAAAAAATTTTGGAAAAAGTTTTCCCGCAATAGTTTCCAGCGGAGTTGGAGGAAGAGTTGTTTACTATGCATTTCCCCCTGAATACTTTGTGAGCGAAGAAATGCCCATTGATCCGAAAACGGGAACAAGAATAGCTTATTGGGGTTTGATTGAAAATATGTATTACGGGCTGCTGTACAATTAAGTTTTATTATTTTACAAACAATTTCTTTTTTTCTTCGCGCGAAAATTTTTTTATTTTAAGTTCGCGCTTCAATGCTTTACTTTTTGATTTGAATTTTTCCGAGTAAATCAATTTTACCGGAACACGTCCTTTGGTGTATTTTGCCCCTTTTTCGGAATTGTGCATTGCAATTCGTTTTTCCAAATTGTTTGTATAACCGCAGTAAAGGGTTTTGTCTGCACACTCTAAGAGGTAAACATAATACATGGAATGAAATGAGTGCGAAACATGTATTAAAAAATTTGTTTTTTAAAAAAAAAGAAAAAAGAGTGGAAATTTTATTCCACTACAATTATTTTTCCGAATGGCATTACGGCAACATGGTTGTGGAAGCCCCATTCTCCCACCTCGTTAAAGGTGAAGGAATAGCTTTCCCCGTTTCCCAATGCATGGCATGCATCGAAAATGAGCCCTTCCTGAGTGCTCCCGCACTTTTCTATTCCAGAACCCGGATAAACGGTATGCGTTGGATGCATTGCCGAAGCAGGCCAGTCTTCCTCACTTGAATTATTTACGAAAGTAACCGTACTTCCCTTCTTTATGGTTATTTGCGAAGGTTCATAACCGGCATCTGTTCTCGTAATGGTGAAAGTTCCGACTTCCATCATAGCGTCACCTTCATCCTCAATCGTGGAATCGTCTCCCGCTACATCAACAGCCGTATTAGCATCCTGCTGTGTGCAACCGCTGACTGCAATAAGAGCAATTACAAGAATTATTGAAAAGTATTTTGAATCCATTAAATTACACCTCCTTTTACAAAACAGAAGCGAACCATTTTTAATGGTATAATCAGGCTTTTTTGTAAAGCTTTTTTTGGGTTAGTATTTTTACTAATTAAAATGTCTTGCTTAAAAGGGGATTTGGGCGTAAGATATTCTAATAAGTTTAAGTTTCAGGAGGTGTTAGTTTTTGAAACCGGATAAAAGTGTTTTAGTTGGCGTTTCAATTGTTTTTGCCGCATTTTTGATCGTTGTTGGAATAGGTTTGTTTGGCTCAGAAAATATTGAGCAGAACCTTGCAGCACACGAACAAGCAAAAGTTGAATTGCCTGGTTATTTGGAATCAGGAGTTTCTACAAACGGTTCTAGAATTAGTTCCCCTATGCAGGATACAATAAGTTTTGCAGAGGATGACGAAGGAAATAAAATCAGGCTTTTAAGTGTTACCGGAGAGGTAACAAAAACAGTTTCCCCGGATCAGGCGGAAATAACAATCAGCGTGGAAACAACAAATAAAAGCGCTAAAGTAAGCCAAACAGAGAATGCGGAAATAGCAGAAAAAGTTAGAGCCGCTCTTTTGAAGGTTGGAATTAACGAAGAAGACATCAAGACAACGGGTTATTACCTCAACGAACAGTACGAGTGGGATCAAATTACTCAGAAATCCAAGATAGTTGGTTACCAAACCACAAATACAATTCTCGTAACGGTAAAAGACCTTGATGCAACAGGATCAGTTATTGATGCTGCGGTTGATGCAGGAGCTAATAACGTGAGCGGAGTTCGCTTCACTCTTTCAAGGCAAATGCAGGATTCTTTGAGAACCGAAGCATTGAAAGAAGCAGGCCAAAACGCACGCGAAAAAGCTACAAGCATTGCTGAAGGACTTGGGATTTCAATTTCTCAAGTATACAGCGCAAGCGAAAATTCCGGATATTCATATCCGACATATTATAAATCTCTTGACTATGCAACCGCGGGCGTAGGAGCTGAAGATTCAAGGGCGCCAACTCCTATAACGCCTGGAGACGTCGAGTTTTCGGCAAGCATCTATGTACAATTTGAAATAAGATAAGTCGGGAATTTTTCCCGTTTTTTCTTTTTTTATTTTTTCAACCCAATTTCGGAATTATAAATTCTTTCAACAATTTTTCCATTGAGCAAATGTGATTCGATTATTTCAGGAATATCATTTTTTGAAACTTCTTTGTACCAAACTCCGTCAGGATAAATTATAATGGTCGGCCCGCAATGATGCTGAGAAGTACAGCCGGTTTTTGTAACGTAAATTTCTTCATTCAAATTTCTGCGCGAAACCTCTTCGCGGAAAGCGGTGAAAAGTTCAAGGCCTCCTTTCTCGGCGCAATGACCTGGTTTTTCGTTGGTGCATACCAAAACGTGTTTTGTAAAGGTTTTCATGAAAATCAATTTAGTTTATTTTTTCAATATAGTATATAATGAAGATAATTTTTCTTTTGGTTTTTCGGGCGCTGGTTTTTGAGCAGTTGCTTTTTGATTTGCTTTTGTTTTCACAATGGGTTTAGGTTTGTTTGATTCTTTGAATTTGAAGTATTCTTCGAATTGAATATAGAGATTTTCAATATCTTTTTCCGAATCAGAAATCATTTTTTTGCCGAAATGATAAATAAAAATTATTGCAATTAAAATGGCAACTGAAACCACCCAAACATACGGATCGTTTGGATTTGGGTGTATTTGCAATAACCCGATATAAGCGGCGGCCACAAAAACTATGATTGCGACAAAAAAACTGGCTTTCGCAAGAATACGATCATTAGTTAGATTAGTGATCAAATTCAAATACATTCTATAGTCCTCGTTTTCCACGAGGTTTTTTTGTTTGGCTTCTTCAAACAAATAAGTCAGATTTTTTTGTTTTTTCTTTTCCATAAACATCACTTTTGCTTTAATATAATTTGAAGCGCAATAATTTTAATAGGCTCTGAGAGAATTCAGCCAAAAGTGCAAAAATTTTATTTGGAAGGAGAATATGTTTTCAGCATCTCTTCATAAGATCGTTTCATTATTTTTATCAATGGAGTTAGATTTTTTTCCTGCCTTGCTTTTTCCAGCGAATCATAATATTTGCGCCTATATTTTACCGGAATATTTATCACGGGAAACCCCCTATTTTTCAACATGAAGTTCATAAGCAGTCTGCCGGTTCTTCCATTTCCGTCAACAAACGGATGGATGCTTTCAAACTCAGAATGAAAATAACTTGCAATTACTATCGGATGAAATTTTGTTGAGTTTGCATTAAACCATTTTATTAGGGCGCCGAGTTTTCTTGGAACTGAATAAAACGGCGGAGCAATGTGGTTCCCAACTCTAACATTTAGACCCCGCAGATCACCTTCGAATTGCGTTAAATGTGCTGGCAAAGTACCTTTAACAATTTGCCCTTGAATTTTACATAACAAATCCTTGGATAGCCTATGACCTTTCAGTTGCATAATGAAATCAAATGCTTCCTTGTGGTTTTTTGCTTCCTGAACATCCTTCATTGGCTTCCCTAATGGAGAAATGTCATCAAATAGCACGAAAGCTGTTTCCCGAAGGGTTAGTGTTGAGCCCTCAATTGCATTTGAATCGTAAGTGAACTGAGTGAGAAAATGTTCATAAAAGCCGCCGGATTCAACTTTTGATATTGAAGCATTTAATTTACTTTTCAAATCCTCGAATTCCTGAAGTTCTTTTTTGTTTAAAATTTTTTCAAAATCTATTTCACCTAATTCAATTTTTGCGTCAGAAACAGCCTTCTCCAAATGCATAGGATTCAGATCGGCACCCAGAAAAATGCTCGTTTTCCTAACTTTACCTTTTTCCCTGAAAGTCTTCACTAAGTAAAAATAAGTGTGCTTGCCACGCTTTCTTTCCTCTACAAAAACCATGAAACATTTATGTGACTACATATTTATAAATACAACTCGTATGTAGCCACATAAACATAATGTTCATAAAAAGTGAACAAAATGTTCACAAAAAATAAATACGCGGAGGACGAGCCCCCACCCATTAGTAGTAATTAGTTCCTTCGTCAGGTTGTTTCATAGTACTATACGCAAACTACTTAATTATTGTTTCGGAAGGAAGTTCAATTATGAGTAAAGAGTTTCATTTTTGGTTTGATGATTCTGGCGATCCGGGATTGCGGAGAGGTTCAAAGTACCACATGGTTAGTACTATTTTTTCAGAAAACCCAAAAATCGTTAAAACCATTCATTCATGTGCTATCAGTGCACTGTGTGAATTAGACTCTAGTTGGTCTAATAGAGAAATTCATGGAAAAGAAATGAGTGAAGATGAATTAAGAATTGTGTTGAAGCAAGTCAGAAGT
>DASRUN010000004.1:0-8459 GCA_035655435.1 archaeon
ACCATTCAATACATTCCTGCAAATGTGTTTCACAATACGCCCTGCAACTTGCATCATCAATGCAATTTCCCGGGCCAAGTTTTAGAGTAATCTGCCCCTCCGACCCGGCAGTAAAAGGAGAGTAAAAATAAAATAATCCAACAATAATTACAACCGCTAATCCAAGCAGTATTACTAAAGTAGTGTTCACGGCGTTTCCGGCCATGTTTCATATAATACAATTTCTCAAATAAATAGTTTTGGGTTATTTTAACTGCTTTCAGAATTATAAGTGGCACTTGTGCATTGTGGGTCCGAAGCAACTAATACTTTGTTCCTGCCTTTTCCAATGTAGCAGCCTGTGTAATCGCAAACACTATCTCCATCATTGTCTTTTGCGTCGCTGCATTGGTATGATGGAGTTGAGCCACCGCCGCTTGATTGTGGTTGCACCATGGCTGTGTTACTGCTTGGAGAGATGTTTCCTGCATTGTCTGTCGCTGTTACGTAATAAGTGTTTGCAATTGAGAGATCCGTGGCATCTTTAAAAGAATTGCTGGTGGTGGTTGTAAGTTGGATGTTGTTCCTGTAAATCGTATAGGTTGGTACGGTATCATAATTGTCCGTCGAAATGCCCCATGCAAGGAGGATCTTATTCTTATTATTTCCGGTGCCAATTTGGGCTGTTAAGTTAGAGGGAGTGGAAGGAGGGATACTATCTATTACTGCTCTGGCAGCTGCTTTTCCAAAGTTTGGCGATAAAGTATTGCTGTCTCGGCCAGACACATTAACATCATAATAGCTATCGACAGTTCCGATAGGTGAGGTAACTGAAAGGCTTGTGCTTCCGGTGGCATTTGAACTCAAAGTAATGCTATTGTTTGCGAAACTGCCAGTCCATCCTGTTGGAAGAATTCTGGTTAAGTTAAAAGTTGTGACAGGACAGGCAACTGAATACCTATTGGTGATGCTTACATTATACTCCAATGTTGTTCCTGATTGGCTAGATGCTATTGCAGGAGTTACAGATACTGTTGGATTAGCTTTGAAGCAATCGTTTCCGGGCGTAAAAGTAAAAGTTGCAGTATCAGCAGTATTACTATCCATGGTTACTCTCATTGAACTTGCAATGTCGGTAAAAGACTGACCGGGAATAAGAGCTTTTATGAAATGAGTTTTTCCTGCATTAACCGTCGGTGACCGCCAATGTATATTCAACTTGTTCTTATAAGTCGCGTTCAAAGTTGAATCGTAACCTGTTGCGATGCGATATGCAAAATAAAGGTATTTGCCATCTGCTTTTAGAAATCTCGCGACGGTTGGATTAGGAGCATCTAAAGGCGGTACTTTCAATGCTGAAATTGTATAGGTACCCGGGTCTGTTAAAGTCAACACTTTGGATGACGGAATCCAGGAAAATTGAGTTTCATGCGGCGCATTTAATTGTACCATGCCGACATTATATGAACCAGTTCCCATAAAGTCTGAGGCATCTCCGTATTCATTATCTATAACTCCGTCATTACCCAAATCTGTAGCGGCATGATGAAAGCCGATATTGTGTCCAAGTTCATGAGCAACAACACCGGGATAAGTGCTGGCGTAGTTATCAACAACCCAAGCACGACAATATGTTCCCGGACATGCGGCAACGTAAGCCAATCCCGCCCAACCGCATTTATTTACGAAACTATTAGGTACAATAAAAAGTTTATGTGTGTATAAACTTAAATTTACTCCTTGCTCCTGCATCTCGCTTTCAGCACTACTGGCCCAAGAGTTAAAAGCATCACAAGTAGTGCCACTTACTGTATAGTCAATGGTTACAGGTCCGAAGATATCTGCGCCTCCATCTCCATTTGTATCTCTTTTGAATCCCGTATTACCAAATGAAGTTCTTCTATATAAGTCATCAACTGAATTGTTGTCGCCAAACATATTTGTTTCCAAAACAGATTTATCTACTGTAGTGCTCTGGTCAAGGAAGTTGACCAAAACAGTAATTATTGTTCTTTCATTTTGTGCAGGAACTGATGCTAAGAACCCTCCATTGTTTTGCCGGATGTTTTCATTTCCAAGGCCTGCAATTTCCAGTTCATACTCGCTCAAACCATTTTCTTTTTGGAAGTTTGTTTTCTTTTTTGCAACTCCCCTCACTTTCACTTGTTCTCCTGTTGAAAATGTTTCCAAAAACTTATCTTTCTTGGATTGATCCTTAACGTTTAATTCAATCATTTCATTTGTTGCCAAGTCATTGATCGTGTAATAATATTTTTGTTCGCCGGTTTCAAAATTATCGGATTTTGCTATTCCTAATTCTCCTGTTAGGGTTATGGGCGTATTATCAGAAAGGCTTATGGTTGGGCAATCCAATTTTATTGTGTTGATTGTTGAGTCGCCCCATTTTATTTCGATGTCCTGCATAACCCCGGAGTTTGAACAAAAATTGTCAAGAATTCTTCTATTGTGATTCCCGGTCAAATTGTAACAACTTTCAAGTGTTATTTCCTCATTGTTTAGAAAGTCGCTTCCAATGTTTATTGTGGTGTCATTTGTTTGGGCTATGCACGTGCTTTTTTGAGCCGCTGTTACGGTTCCCGAATCTTCTCCAGTGTCATCTGAACCAACATCGGTGCTGCCCGAATCCCTGCACTCCGGCCAGGGAGAGCATTTAGCAACAGCGAATCCTGATGGGGGAAATGGTTGGTGTATTACAGCCAGCATTCCAAAAGTTAACATTATTACGAGGAAAACGTACAAAGCCGTTCCTTCAGGTTCAAAAACAGACGGCATTTTCTTTACCATTAAAAATTAATGATGTTTCTGGATTTAAATATTTCTTTTTCAGTTCGCTACAAGTATGTTGAAATCAGAATGTTCTTCAGGTTGTATGTGCCTTATTGAAACATATGCAGGGGCGGAATCATAAGTTCCATCGTTTACAAGCAACAAGAAATCGGATCTGTAATTCGATAGAGTTGGAGTGTCTGTCCAGGGAACTGTAATTTTAACCCGTGATTTATCTTCTGTAAGGTATTCTACCGATCCCGAGCCACTAAGTTTTTCAACATAATATTCTTGAACTGTTTTTTCGGCCTCGCTGTCAACCCAGCTTTTTCTTAGATCTATTGTCAATTCTATAGTTTCTCCTTGTCTAATCATTGCAAGGTATGCGTAAATTTCATCGCGCATGTAGTTTCTGGTGTAGCTAAATCCGGGCTGCCTTGTGATTGCAGCATTAATAATTTCAAGTCTTGTCACCGGAGGAATGTGGCTTAAGTTATGTGCTCTGTTTAGCATTGCATCAAGGAATGGTGTCGGACCAGCATATTCAAGTGGCTCGAATGCCTCAGCTGGAAGTTTAAATGCTAATTTGTGTGATTCTGCAACTCTCATGCCTCCGGCAATTTCGCTTTTGAAAATTTGCATCATTGTCGGGACAAAGAGGCCTTTTCTCATAATTCTGGTTTTTAGCGTTGGCGGCAAGGATGCGGCTGCCATCACGATTGGCCTCAAAAGTTTTGCATCTGTTTGAGATGCGCCCTGGCTGTACAAAAAGAATGGCGTCAAAAACAACGAACGATCTTTTATTGTGCCATTTGTGTCTGTAAAAGTTCCGACTGCTGGGGCTGCAAATAGGAAATTATTTTCATAAAATTCTCTGTAAAATGAAGGGGGAGATGGTGTGGCATTTGAACCTGTCAGGAAAAATGTTCTTGCATTACTCCTCAAATACCACTCAGTAAGTGATGCGCCCTGATAAATCCAAGTTTGTGCTGGGGATCCAAATGATTGAACTCCATAAGTAACTCTTGGTCCGAAAATGTAAGTGCAAGGGGAATAACCATTATAATAATGGATATCGGTTTCCTTAACGAGTTGAGGAAAGTATGTCATTCTAAATCCGGAATGCCCGTCATCAAGGCTTCTAACCTTATCTTGTGTCAATCCCGCTCCGCTCCCTGAGTTAGGGGTTGCATCAAAATACCAATTATTAATCTGCTGGAACTTTGTGTGCCCTGCCTCGCTTTTGTATGGATCGGTCCATTTATCCCATCCAAACGGGTTTACAGCTGATAATGGTGATACTGTTGCTGGCCATTGTGAAATAAGCGGTATGCTTGTGCATGAAGTGCCCGCATCTGATTGGTATGTATGTTGAGTGCAACTCGGATCATTCAGCTTACAACCAAATGGAATTACTGTACTAGGTTCAATCTGTAAACAGTTATCAATCAATCCGTCGCAATTGTTGTCTATTCCATCTTGGAGGTTGCATTCGTTTGCAAGTGGGTTGGTTGTGGAAGCGCTATCATCACAATCATTTCCTGCATTGATTTGGCAGGCACCTGGTTTACAGTTGTAAGTTGAGCAGGTTCCGCTTATGTTTTGAGAAAAATAAGTGTCGTTATCAGAGTCACAATAATAGTTAATTGTTGGGCAAACCCCGCCATCATCTATCATGCCATCGCAATCATCATCCTGGCCATCACAAGTTTCCGGTGTTGGAACACATGCTTCTGATGTATCCTCCTTGCTTGAGCAATCAGCGTCGCCTAGAATAACTCCGGGAATATTACAATAAGCGTTTCCTCTTGCATAATCACAGAAACCGTCTCCATCATTGTCATTGTGGTCTTGGCATGCCGCCACTGACTCTATCGGTGCTCCTCCGGAATCTCTGCACTCTGGCCATGGGTTACATTTAGGTGCGGCAGCCAATCCTGATGGGGGAAATGGTTGGTGTATTACAGCCAGCATTCCGAAAGTGAGCATTATTACTAAGAAAACGTACAAAGCCGTTCCTTCAGGTTCAAACACGGACGGCATTTTCTTTACCATTAAAAATTAATGATGTTTCTGGATTTAAATATTTGTTTTAGATTTTTTTTTCACTAAAATAATCCAAAAGTTTTCCCTTTCTGCTTCTCATAATATTTCTGATGATAATCTTCCGCCATGTAAAATTCGGTTGCTGGTTCTATAGCTGTTACAATTTTGTTCCCGAATTTTCCGGAATCATCCAATTTCTTTTTCACATTTTCGGCGGTTTTTTTCTGCTCTTCATCATGATAGAAAACAACCGATCTGTATTGTTCTCCAATATCAAGTCCTTGCCGATTCATTGTTGTTGGATTATGGCTGTTCCAAAATGCTTCCAAAAGATTTTCATATTTCAATTTTTTCTGATCATAAGTTACTTGCACAACTTCCGCATGTCCTGTGTCTCCGCCGCAAACCATTTTGTAAGTTGGCTTGTCAACCTTGCCGCCCATAAAACCAACTTTAGTTTCCTTTACTCCGTCAATTTTGTCGAACATTTCTTCGCTGTGCCAAAAGCACCCCATTCCGAAAGTCGCTTTTTTCAAATTTTTTGAATCGGTTTTTTTGTCTGCCATAATAATCAATGCTCTTTTTGAGAATTTAAAGGTTTTTCCGAATCACATTTTTCCAAAGCTTTAATTACTGCAAAATTTTAATAACAATAAAAACGTTATTCTTTCATGTGTCCTCCGCCAATTAAGCGAATCACGCCTTCGCGGCGTCGCAAGCAAAAAGTAATTCGGAATGAACTTACTCCTGAAGAATCAGCGCGGGAGAGGGTTTTTGGTCGTTTTACGGGCGCTGTATATGTTAATATTGAGGGAAAGAGAGTTTCTTTTGGAATACACAGGAATCCAATCGGCTTTCTGGTTAGAGCACCGCTTCCCGCGATTAGCGATGTTCTTCTGGCAACTGAAGAAGAAGCAACATTGCTCAAGCAACATGCTGAAAAAGGAGAGCTTCACTATCCAAGTTTGATTGTTATTGCGAGAGAACTGCAAAACAGAAGTGACGCCAACCGTGAAAGAAGAAAACAACGCAGCAGAGAAAAGTCAAAAAATAAATAAACTTTTTTTTCAAACCAAATTTTGTTCAAGCTCACAATCATTACACGGATTTGGAGTTTTTGTTCTCCAATAAAATTAAGTATTACAATGTTTTTCTTTGATATATGCGATTTGGATTAGAACGAAGAATTTTTCGTGATGTAGACAAAGGTGGTTCTGGCTGGGGCGGTCCTAGGAAAATCTTTGCTGACAAAATGCAAGAAGCTATTGAGATTGCTTTGCAGCGGAGTTCGCAAGGAAAACGCAGACAAATTCCCGTCGAAGAAGTTATGTTGGATATTTTTGAGCAAACTGGCGATGTAATTAGTTTTCCAGCTCTGCTAGCTCGAGCAAAAAAAATGCCTGGCGTTGCTGTTGATGTTAGCCACATGAAAAATTCGAATAAAAAAGAGGATATTTTGTTTAGAATAAAAATCCTTTATCTGTTCAAACATCTTTCTTTTTCCAAAAAAACTCCGCGTCGTTTTAGTGATGGATGGACTTTTGCTTATGAATCATTCTTCAGAGAGCACCGCCGGTTTCCTAATCGGGGAGAAAAGGGATATCCTCCCAGTTCATTTGTCGATCTACTCGGGATAAAACGTGCAAAAAACCAATTACTTGACCATTACTGGAAAATGCTCCCTCCCAAGCCCAAAAGCGAATAAATCCATTTCTCCAAGAACTCACTTATTTAAACCTTATTATTGGAGTATACATATTACAAAACGAAATGGTTACTGATATATATGGCAAGTAAGAAAGCAAAAGGAAAACGCGCCCATACAAGGGATAAGTTCAAGAAAAGAGGCTCAAAAGCCACTGTGAACAAGCTCCTCCAAGAGATTCCAATTGGAACAAAAGTCGACATTAAAGTCGATTCCTCAATCCACTCGGGTTTGCCAAGCAGACGCTTTCACGGAGAAACAGGAACAGTTGTTTCAAAGCAAGGAAGAGCATTTATTGTTGAGCTCCAGAAAAGGGGCACGCTTCTCGTGATCGGAGCAGCACATTTGAACATATCCCGAGGAAGCATCAACCAAAAAGCGAAAAAGCCAAAAGAAGTTAAAGTTAGAGAAACAAAAAAAATTAAAGTGGGGGCTGTGGCATGATAGGGAAAAAAATTATTGAACAAAAAAACATTCCGTTGTATGAAATCAAGGAAGTTCTCGCTGAAAGAAACAAAGAAGGCGAATTAAGGTATGAACAGCAGGCTGCTTTTGATTACTCAAAAAAATTCGCAAAAGTAACTCCGGCAAAAGGGGAAAAACTTTTCAAGGATCTGCAGGCAATCGAAGGCCTCGATGATGAGTACATCGTAAAGGCGATTGATTTGCTTCCAATGGACTTAGAAACAGCCCGACTCATTAACCCGAAAGGGGATATTTCGGAAGAAAAGCTCAAGGAAATTGTTGAGCTCACTTCCAAGCAAGCGAAATAATTTCGCGGCTAATTCTAAATGTGATTTGCTATGCTTGTTGAAGAAAAAACACTTGTTCTCGATTACCTAACCCGAGGCAGAAGCTCGGACATAAAAACACAGCCAATAGCCCAGCTCATAGGAATGGAACACTTCACGCTTTTGGAAGTTGTCCCGAAACCAAATGCGGATTTGAAAACCCTTGATGAAGTTTATGTTGGAAAAGATGAGCGCGACAAAATTGATTTCATAAAAAGAAGAATACTTTTCAAAGACCTTACAAACAATTCTCTCTCTGAATTGGAGAACGCAATAAAAAAAATCGTGGAAAACAACGAAAAAAAATTCGTTGAATTTTACAACACTTCAAGGAGCATTACTCTCAAAAGGCATCAGATTGAATTGCTTCCCGGAATGGGAAAAAAGCACATGCTCCAAATAATAAAGGAAAGGGAAATGAAACCGTTTGAATCCTTCAAAGAAATGAAGGAGAGAGTAAAGGCAATTCCCGATCCTGTTAATTCTGTTGTAAAGCGTATTGTGGAAGAGCTCGAGGGAATGGATGTAAAATATTATCTTTTTGTCAGGCCGCCTGCAAAGGAAAGGCAGGATTTCAGGCCGAAAAGAAGATTTTAAACACTTGAATATTATTTCTATTTATGACTCTTTTCAACGAACTCCAACAGTTAATGGTTGACCATCGCTTCAGGCCGAACAAAAAAATGGCCCAGCACTTTGTGGTGGATGAATTATTTCTCCAAAAAATGGTTGAAGAAGCAAACCTCAAAAAAAAGGACGTTGTCCTCGAAATAGGCTCGGGAACAGGCTTTCTCTCGCAGGAAATTTTAAAGCACTGCAAAGTAGTCGGAGTAGAGCTCTCAATAGACCTTGGAGAAGTGCTTGAAAAAAAGTTTTCTGGGCAAAAGAATTTCACTCTCATTAGAGGAAATTTTCTTTCCGCAAAACTTCCAAAATTCAACAAGGTTGTTTCTCTTCCTCCATATCATATTTCGGGAGAAATAATGAATAGACTTTTTAGAGAAAAATTTGATTTAGCGGTTTTGGTTTTCCAAAGAGAGTTCTGCGAAAAGCTTTTTGCGCAGCCCGGTTTTAAAGAATACTCTTATCTCACTGTTCTCACGGATTATATTTTCCATAGAATACTTCTCGTAAAAAACGTTCCCCCGAAA
>DASRUN010000005.1:0-18231 GCA_035655435.1 archaeon
TCCAACTGCATAAATTGTTATTCCTGCATTTCTGGCCGCTTGTGCTTCGCTTATTGCTGTTGGTCCATCATCTGCCTTTCCATCACTTAGCATAACCATGAATTGAAGGGTATCTTCGTCAGGGTTTCCGTTATTGATGAGTTCGTTTTTTGCTATGCGTATTCCGGGTGTCATAAATGTTTGTCCGCTTGGGATCAATGCATCAATAGCGTTATTTACCTCTTGTATATTAGTTGTAAGTTCCTGATCAGGATTCGGATCAGGTATTTGTGGGCGGATTTGTGCATTAAAACTCATAAGTCCCATTCGATCTCCTTCATCAGTGTTCCATCCTGCATCATTCACGAATTCATGTGCTGCAAGTTTTGCCTGTATCATTTTGGAGTTGTTTTGAAGGCTTAAGTTTACAAGCGCGTTTTCTCCCGCAATAACAGCAAAGTACATGAATTCTTCCGCGTGCCATTTATCTAAATAAAAGTCTTGTATGCCTGTAATTTCCGTTTGGATTTGTGGGTTAGGTTGAACACTGAAGGGGCTAAAAGTTACATCTAGTTTTTGAATTCTTCTCGGGCTTGTTTGTAAAAGTCTGTATACGGTGTTTCCGTTCACAAAAACAAATCTTGTTGAACCTGGTTGTGTTCCAAGCAGCACAGGGATTTGTGGCGCGGTTACATCAAGAAACTGTAATCCTTGTTGTGATCCAACATAAGCCAGATTTCCCTGAACAAATATGCTGAAAACATTAAAGTTTGGTGATCCATATGTAATAGGTACTCCCATACTTCCGGGATTTGAAACATTTATGATTTTTAATTTAGCTGCGCCGCCTGCAATGTATGCGAAATTGTTTTCCACAAAAATATCAAACGGAGTCATGTTCGGATCTGTAAATGTCATGCTTCCTGCTTCGCTCATGCTTCCTGTTGATGGTGCATTTATAATTCTCAATGTTGGTCTTCCTGCTTGAGTTGTGAGCGCGTATACAATATTATTTTTAACAAAAAGTTTGTGAACTTCTACACTTCCCAAAGAAATTCTTCCTAACGGTTCGAAAGCGTCATTTACTGCAAGCGGATCTTTTGTAACTCTAATAACATAATTCTGATCCGTGGTTTTTGCAAGCACAAATATTTCTCCGGAAGCTTCTTCTCCATGAACATCATAAACAACTCCAGGATCATAGGTTGGCGGGTTTGAATCAAGTAGATTTTCCGGATTTGAAGTATTTAATTTTCTCAGTCCAAAGTGTCCGTCTGCTAAATACGCGGTTCCCTGTTCAAGGTAAACTCCTTTTGCAGCGGATGTTTGTGATCGTCTAGCTATATCGAGTGGTTCTTCAAAAGCTCCATTCCATGCCATTGATCCGGATTCATCAAATACAATCATGAGATCTATTATTCCTCTTCCGCCGATTTCTCCGCCGACATTGGATGTGAGTATTTGTTTTTTGATTGTTCCAACAGTTTGTTTTCCGGAAGAATCATCTGTTGAACTACATCCACTTATCGGCGTTCCCTCTATTGTTATATAACATTCATATCCGCTCGGCATCATTAACGCTGACGACCCAAGGCTTTGCAATTTTGTTTTGTTAATGCATCCATATAATTTGTATCCTTGTTCTGCAAAGTTTATTCCGCCTTCATCCCCTATTGGTTCGCATTTTGCCGTGCCTGTTATCGCATTGTTAACTCCGCCAAGGATTATTTGTAGTTCGTTTTGTGAATTAATTTCTTTTGTTTGATTGGAACTGATTTCATAAAAATCCAGGAGCATTCCTATTGCTAGCACTGTGATGACCATTGCAATTACAAAATCCAATGAAAATAATTGTCCTTTTTTCATGGAGAAGCCCCTAGTGTTACTTCTGTGTCACATTCAAATTCCTGTGGAGTAGAATTTCCGTTGATTGTGATTCCGCTGATGTCCAGTCCTTCAAATTTTGATTCTTCTCCGCCGCTTGAAACGGTTATAGAAGTTGCTTCAATATTTATTGTGCATTCAATCGGCGAATTATTTTCATCCAATCCGAGTGTTTTTGACTTGAATTCTATTGTTGTTCCAAATGTTTTTGCTGATGAAATTACAGAATAAACATTATTCCTAATTGCCTTCAGTGAGCCATTTGTTGTTGTGTCATTTACCTGTTCTTCAAGGTTGTTTGCGTGTGCTATGTAAATGTTAAAGAATATTATTGCTATGACAAGTGTGAGCAGGAGATCTAAGCTAAGTTGGCCTTTTTTCATTGTTATGATTAATGATTTATTATAATATAAGTCTTATCGCCCATGGCAAAATTGAGGTTAATTTTATTCTAAGTAATAGTGCCTAATTGGTTTGAGTTTTTCATCCAATTCGTAAACCAAGGGCTTTCCTGTAGGTATTTCAATTTGGGTTATTTCCTCATTGCTTACATTATCCAGGTATTTTATTATTGCTCTAATACTGTTTCCGTGCGCCGAAACAAGGATTTTTTTACCTTTTTTGATTACAGGTTCTATTTTCTTTTTCCAGTATGGAATCGTTCTTTCATAATTGTCCTTCAAACTCTCTGTTGTTGGAATCATTTTCCTTGGAACATCTTTATACATTTCCATATTTCCGGGATAGTACTCGCTTTTCTTGCTTATTTCTGGGGGTTGCACATCATAGCTTCTTCTCCAAATATGTACTTGTTCTTCCCCATATTTTTTTTTCATTTCATCCTTGTTCAATCCCGTTAATCCGCCGTAAAATCTTTCCATTAATCCAATATTTTTTTTAACAGGAATTTTAAGCTCCATTTCTTTGAGAATTATTTCTTCTGTATCAATCGCACGTTTCAAAAGCGAAGTGTAACAAACATCAAAAGTGAATTTATTTTTTTTTAGAATCTCGGCACATTTTTTTGATTCTTCGATTCCTTTTTTTGTAAGAGGAACATCAACCCAACCCGTAAATCTGTTTTGCAGATTCCACTCGCTCTGTCCATGTCTTACTAAAACAATTTTGTATGTCATTTTTCATATCACTTTTAATGTAATTTTTTTTCCCGTACTTCCAAATCCTCTTATTGTTTCAATATCGTATGGGTAACTAATGATTAAATGTATTTCCCCGCTTTTCCTGAAAGCATCCAAATCAGCATCGGATGGGTGATTATATTCTGATGGGTGTGAGTGAACCGTTCCAATTATTTCTCTGTCAAATGGAACTAAATCTAATCTGTAGCTTGAAAAGTCCTTTCCGAATGTTGCGGGAACAATTACAAGTTCCTCTATTATTCTGTTTTTTCCTCCGAGCATTGAAAAAAATTCGTTTGGATAAATGTTTTTTGCCGCGATTATTATTGATTCGAGAACTTCTTTTTTGATTTGGTACATTCTATTAGTATGTTTTTCTTTTTTTTTAAATGCGCATGCCAAGGTAAAATAAGAGTGTTGGAATGATCAGGAACGCCATTGCATTGCTTCTTTTTGTTCCTGCTCCAATTCCAAAAAAGCTTATTCCTGCAGCGCACGCACACACCAAAAGTCCCAATACTCCCGAGGAAAAGAAAACAACCGCAACAACAATTGCAAATATTACCATGCTTAGTTTTTGGTAATTGATTATTTTGAATAATTTGATAGCCCAAAATGCGGTTTTTTCTGTTATTATTGTGGAAAACCCTGCTGAAGTAATTGCCGTAATTCCAAATAAGAGGAAAATTCCAAAATTAAGTTCAAACATTCCATTGAGTGCTACAGCCATTCCCGTTCTTGTTTTTTCAAGCGCAAATAACATTAGAATGCTGAAAATCAAATTTCCTGTATTCATTCCCCCCGTTATTATGAGATAGTCTTCTCTTTTCATTTTTGGAAAAATCTTTTTTATCATAAATGCCGCTTGCCCCGGTCCAATTCCGGGGAATACTGCGGTTAACCCGGATGCAATTCCTGTTATTGCTCCTTTTGATATTTTGTGTTTTGGGTTTGTTTTCTTTTGTTCTGGTATTTTTATTTTTGAAAAAATTGATTGTATTATGCTCGGTATTGCAAAAAATCCTATTACAAGTGCTATGATTGAATTTTTTATTCCGGAATCAAGTGCTATTATTCCAAGTGCGCCGGATAAAAATATTACAATGATTGCTTCGATTTTTTTTCCTTCGCTAAAAACCATTATTGCAAGAACAAGAACAAGCAGTGCGGGGATGAATATAGGCAATTGCTCTCCGTAATTTATTGCAAAGGAATAGAAGAATGGCGCGAGAATTATTGCAAAAAGTGTTGTTGTTATTCCTCCAAAAATAGTTAGTTGTATTGCTTCAATTCCTTTTCCTTCAAGAAGCATTTGTTGACCCGGCATTATTGTGAGAAAATTCTCTTCAGATGCGGCTCCGAATAAAATATTCGGGATTGCGTCAACAAAGGAATGCGTTATGCTCATTGAAATTATTAGAAGCGCAAGTGCAAGAGTTTTTTCTATTGGGAGAATTAGTGCTATGAATGCAATTGTATTTGCATGAATTCCGGGAACCAATCCTGTTATTGTTCCGATTGCCATTCCGAGGAAAATGAATGCAATTTCTTCAATCAACTTTTTTCACTTCACTGATTATTATTTGCAGTTCGTTTTTGTATAATGCAATTTTTCCTCTTGCTTGTATTGTTGCATTTTCTTTGAGTAAAATTATTTGTTCGTTTTTTGGTGAAAAATAAACCGCGTTTATCGAACCGTTATTCTCAATTTGGAAAAATGCGTTTCCGTTGCTTAATGAAAGATCTTTTATTGTTCCTGTGAGGATTGCTTTTTCCCCTTCATTGCTTTGGGTTATTGTTCCTATTTGAAAGGCTTTTTCTTGCGGGAGTAAAAAAATTAGTGCTATAATTCCGATTATTCCAATAGCAAGTCCAATATATTTTGTGCTCTCTAATCTGATTTCCATGTGTATTTTAGTAGTAAAAAAGAATAATAATTCGTTGATTGACGTATTAATAGAGTAATTTCTCGGTTATTTTGGGTTTATTCAGCTTTAACAGAGCATTCTTTCCAAATTAATCGGATTCACGTGTACTTCCACGTTTTTAGTATTTCCAATTGTCTCTTGTATTTTGTTTGCAATTTTGCCTTCAAGGCTGGGTTCATTCGGATCCGGGTTTGCAAATAAGAAAACTCTGTATTCTTCAGGGCATTCAATTGCTTCAACTTTTTCTAGGTATGTTGTTTGTTGAAGTGATTGTGTTTCTCCAATGAATGCTTGCCTTGCTGCGGCTGTTACGAAAATATCATTTTGCTGTGCGGCAAATCTTAGTACTACAAATGTTGTAAGTGTTATGATGACAACGGTAAGGACAATTATTTCAATGCTCGCCTGTCCTTTTTCATTCATTGTATCACTAAATCTGTTCGAACGTTGCTTCTACTCTACTGCTGGTTCCAGCTTCAATTTTTTCAACCGTAACTTTGTAGAGTGCCGGTGCTGCAGGAACAGGATTGCATGTGAACGTTGTTCCAACATTAATTGTTTTTGTGCAAACTGATGGATTGTCAGTAGTGCATTTTCCGGGAGCATTAATTGTTCTTTTTGCAGTGTATGAAATTGTTATTGAATTTGGTGCTGCAATTGGAGTACACGTGAAAGTCGAATTTTCCGGAACAACAATTTCAATTGTTTGTCTTGTTCCTTCTCCCGATAGTGAAACATATTGTATTGTTCCTGAAAGTTTTTCCGCGGACCCAACTAACTTGGCAATTCCCGCGGTGTCTTCCGCCGCATTTCCGGCCGCATCGGCTCCGGGAATTATAGCCGTTGAAATGTAAAGTATTGAAAGAAGAAGTATCAATAGGAATTCTACACTTGCTTGTCCTTTGTTCATAATATTATGTTCCATAAAACATCTCCTGTTAATTGAAGCGTTAGGTACGCAATTAGGATTGCTGGCACGAATGCGAGGGTTTTTCTCACAAAAATTTTTTTGGGTGCAGCTCCTTTTTGCGCCATTGCTTTGAGTTTTTCCGCTTCCTGTGCTGTTAAGCCTCCCGCTCTATTTGGGCTTGAAATTATTTTTCCTTGCGGTTTGAAGTCCGCGAGGAGGTTTTCCATTCTATTATTCATTATGTTCTTTATAACCTTTTTTATGCTAGGTCCCTCGATTAATTCCGCTTTCCCGTTGTTTTCCACAATATAACAATCAGGAATCATTCCTTCCTCGATTTTTTGCGTTTCAATTTCTTCCTTGAACGCATATTCCTTGCTCTCGCTGTAAATTTTCCATAGGGTGTAAATCAATATCAGCGGAACAAAAGTTGTGAAAAAATTGAATGCAAATTTTTCCGCGGAAAAATATAATCCGGTTGCGCCAATCAATATTGTTATTGCTTGCTTTATTTTCATTGGAAGAATTGCCGCAATTATGAGTATTGGAAGGACAAGTATTGCTTCCTGTTTTAATTGTGCGAGAATTATTGTTGCTCCGGCAATTAGTATTCCGGTTCCAATAAGAGTAAGAATTTTTTCTCTTAGCGCTGCTGCAACTATTGTTCTTACTTTTGCGTGTTTAAAGATTGTTCCAATGCTCATTGCAATTCCTAATGGGAGAACCGCAAATGCGGAGTAAATAATTAATTCTATTGGAAATATTGGAAGCGTTGTTGTTGTGAATGGCCATTGAATTAGAGAAATTTGCTTTGCGAGTATTGCATAGTTTATTGGATTGAGTATTGCTATTGCTGTTACAAGTTTTACATCTCCTCCCGCCCATACTCCGGTTTTCCACAAAAAGTATGCGGCAATGAATGCAATCAATCCCGCGATTGCGCTTTGTTGTATTGGTTCAAGTGAATTCAATTGATAGCTTTCAATTGCTTTTAGTGCAAATCCAATAATTACTAATGCATAGGTTAGTTTGTTGTAGACCATTCTTTCTTTGAGGTCTGTATAGGTTGCGATTAAAAGTCCGGCAAGGGAGATTAGAAAATAGTGGATCAATTTGAATCAGCTTAAGAGTGTTGAAACTGATTTGTCTGTGTTTTCCACGACTTTACTTAGTGCCCTGTCGGATATTATTGAGACATTGAAAGCAATGACGGTTACGGCGATTACAAGCAGCACCGCAAACAATACGGTGAGCAAATATTCAATCGCAACCTGTCCTCTTTCATCCATTAAAAAATCACTTTATGGGCATATGACTGTACTGCTGTTATTGGCGCAAATATCGGAATAATCGTCGAGAGCTCCGCCGCAAAGAGTAGTAAGTCTTTCCTTACAAATTCTCTGGCTAGATGCTTCCATCGTGGCATTTGTGTCATCTTGTCCTTGAGTTGTTATTTGAAGGAGTAAAGTTATCACAATGACTGCTACGAGTACTGCTCCTCCTATGAGAAGCAAGTACTCTAATGCGCCTTGTCCTTTTGTGTTCATTGTTTTTATCCCCCTCTAATTAATCACATGCATTATATGTGCTGTCTTCGTCACAATCGGCAGCCCCAGTGATATAACTAGCCACTGTTCCTCCGCAAATCGAAGAATTTCTTTGTTGACAATTTCTGATTGCTACAGCATCCGCAGTGGCAGTAGTATCAGCTTGTCCTTGGCTTGTTATTTGCAAGAGCAGAGTGATTACTATTACAGCAACAAGAACCGCTCCTCCTATGAGAAGCAAGTATTCCAATGCTCCTTGTCCTTGTTTATCCATTGTTTTTTCCCTCCTTTTTAATTTCCTGCTTCTATTTCGTCTTCGACTCTTCCGCCGACTTCTTCAACGGTGAAGCCTTTGATAAATACAAATACTACTATTGTGACTCCGGTTACCAGTGCAAGAACCAATATTAGTTCTGTCGAGGTTTGGCCTCTTTCTTCTCGGAGAATGTTTTTTGTTTTTTGAATTAATTCCGCAAACATTTTACAATCCCCCTACAATTGCCGCAGAAGCCAATATTGCAGCTATGTAGCAAGTGTAAGCGATAAGTAAAAGGATTGGGAAGTATATAATACTTTTCCCCATCTTTCCGTCTCTCATCAAACTAATCATTAAAGCGGTTGCAATTGATTCAATAAGGATGTATCCTTGGATAGAAAGGTTGATTGTGCCCAATGCATTTACAGCAATTGTTTGTTCTTCCGTGCTTGCAACTGATGATGCCGCCCTGATTAATACATCCGAAACCGTTGAAACAAATCCGAATATCATTGGAGCAACAGCTCCTCCTGCGGCGAACATGAAAATAACCTGCATTACCGTTCTTGCTTTTCTTTCCTTTCCTATTCTGTGTGCTGCGCGTACATCTTCGCTTATTTGTTCCAAAACATTAGCAAGTCCGGCTCCCGCGTTTACCGAATCAATTATTATTGTTACAGTTCTTTGAACAAGTCTTGAGTCAATATTGTAAGATAAGGTTTTGAGCGCGTTTTCAAAGTTTTCCCCTTCCTCAAGTTTTCTTAGCACTTCATTCATTTCTTTTCTCAAAGGCCCATATTCGGATGTTGCAATTTCTCTTAGTGCGTATTCATATGTTCCGCCCGCTCTTAATGTGTCAGCCATTTGTCTGAGCGCATCGGGAAGTGCTTCTTCTATTTGATCTATTTTTTGTTGCGCTTTCAGATAAGGATATCCTATCAACAAATCCAGGAAAACCAAAAACAATAGCGCTCCGAATTGCATGTTCTGTTCAAGACCCAAAAGTCTTCCGGTAACCACCCAGGTTACGATTCCAACTAGGATTGAAATTGTTATTGAAAATATTATCCAGAGTATTGGGTCTATTTTGAATTCAGCGGTGTGGAGATAGCGTGCGTACCTTTGCATTAATTTTGCATCCCTGAGAAGGGGAACTTTATCCAACAATCTTAGCGCCATGTTTTCACACCCTTGGCTGTATCATTTTAATGTACATGACCAAGAATCCAAGTATTAACGGCATTCCAAGCAAGTAGATTCCTACTATTGCTAGCGGCGCCAGTGCAACGCTTCCCACTGAAATGGGCGCGTTTGTTATTGATCCTATTATTCCGATGAATACCGGCATTACGATTGCAATGAAAATATAAATTACTCCGAAGAAATTCATTTTTTCCGCAAAATCCCTTATTCTTACATGCATGTCAAATGTAACATCCTCCGCAATGGTGTTCATTATTTCCGAAAGATTCCCCCCTGTTTTCATTGCCCTTATAATGTGGAAGAGTGCGCTTCTAAGTGCTTTTGATTGTGTTCTAAGCGCAAAGTGTCTTAATGCATCTTTTGTATCTGTTCCTTCCTCGATTTCATTGATTGTTCTGGAGAATTCTTCGCTCAACGGTCCGTAATCCGATGTTGCGATTGTTTGGATTGTTTTGTACAATCCTATTCCCGCTTTGAGTTCCGTTGCCATGTGTCTTAGTGCGAATGGAAGTTCCACGCTGATCGCATCTCCCCTTCTCTGCGCATAGCTTCTTGGTATTAGGAGCATTATTACAAGTGCGAAGAATCCGGATGCTCCGCCAAGTACAATTGAGAATGCGAGATTAATTTTCAATAAATACGTTACTGCAGCCAAAACCGCGAATACAAATAATCCGGAAAGAAATGCTGCTGCGAGTGATATTGCCAACCATTGATTGAGCGAGTATTTCATGTTTGCCGAGTAAAGGTAATATCTTATGTCGCTTGCAACGGGGAATTTTTTCAAAAGGTTTGAAATAGGTTCCAATGGAAGCCTGAATAAGAGGTATATTTTCCCGAGCTGTTTCACCATTGGGTTTTGGAATTCGTTTAGGTCTTCAACTCTTTGAATATTAACTTTTGCCTGCTCTCCTTCCGCTATTATTCCCCTTAGTTCTCCGAGCTTTCCGCCCACTTGCTCCATTTCCACGCCTTCTTCGCGGTATTTTTTTTTCATTCTTTCCACTATTTTTTCAACCTGGTCTATGTCCACGGTTTCGGGTTCTTTTTCTTTTTTCTTTTCCTTTGTTTTTTCTTCGACTTTTTTTCTTAAATCATCAAGACCGGGCATTGTTCATCAACCTTTTAGCAAATATTTTTTCATTTCCTCTGAAACATCTTCCATGCTTCTTTTTTTCTGTTTCACCAATCTTTGCAAAAACTCTGTTCTTTTTTTGATTTCATCCTCTATTTGTTTTTCGCTCTGGCCTGTCATTTCGCCCAGTAGCTCGAGGTACTTTATTGGGTTTTTTGTCCTTTTAAGCGAATCGGTTTTCGCGTCCCTTTTGTAAACCGCCTGTGTTTTTGTTTTTCCTTCAATCACGCCGGTAACTTCCGCTATTTCGGTTACGCGTCTTATTGTTCCCTGTTTTTTGTCGTGCAATCTGTGTTGTACTAGGATAAAATTTAATCCCGACATCATCATTTCGGGAACATTCATTGGCGGAGAAGTAACTCTTACAATTGTTTCATCCGGAGAATTTGCATGAACTGTTCCAAACGAATTTCCGACAATAATCCCATCGGCAACAAAATTATGCGGTTTCCCTGTCCGCTTTGTTTCGTTCATGGTGAGGTCATATACAAACCCGTTGTATGAGTATGAGTGTATTGCAACTGTTCTGTCCCAAAAAATATCGGAGTCAGCCAGCATTTTCAGTTTTTTACACTCTATCCCGGAATTTTCAAACGCTCTTACAAGTTTTTTTACGGCACCAATGCTCGGTTTTCGTTCTTTTCTTTTGTAAAAACTCAATAACCCCTGGCTTAGCCCCGCTCTTCTTCCTATTTCCGAGTTGCTCAAACCTTTTCCGCTTGCTTTTTTCAGTAACTCAATAATAAGTTCGTTGCACCCAACCAAATCAACATTTGTGTTGCTCTTTATGTTCGATTTAACAAGCTCTTCAAGTTTTCTTATTTTTTCCTTATATTTTATCGGGTAGATTTCCGCGAATTTTTTTGCCTGTTCAATTCCGTAAACATAAAGCCTGAACCACCTGCTATTATGCGATTTTGATTCGTATTTCCTCGAGGTTATCCCTTCGGTAAGGAGAGCATATTTGAAAAAATCAATATACCCCTCATTTCCGCACGTGAAAACCAATGCATTATTTTCCAAGTCAACATGTCCTTCCGCATCAAAAAAACCGGCGACAAACTCCCTTAACTCTGAAGTATAATGGGAATTGGACATTTTTGCTTGTGCCCTGTTCCCTGACGGAATGTCAAGAAGTTTCTGGATTTTCCTGGATTTTCCAATGCCGCTTACATGGGCTTCAAAGCACTGTTTTTCCGGTCTGGGGTTCACTATTTTCACGTGGGTGTCATCAAGGGTTTCTTTCATATACTTGATGAATTTTGGAATTGTTTCTCCTTCTTCGCTATAAAGGCTTATTCTTCCGTCATTGCATAGATATTCTTTCCCGTTTTTTTTCCTGATCCTTTGACTGTCCAGGATACTGCCGTCTCCGTGCAGGATACCGCTCCAGTACTCGGTTTCGGCTTCCCCGGCTTTTTTATCTCTTATCAATTTTCTTGGTGTGGCGACCATTTGTCCCTCCTGCATATTTTCTGCATTGAGCTGCACAAGGTCTTTTTCAAAAGCGTAGAAAGGGTGGTTTCCGGTGCACGTTATCTCCGCTCCGGATGCAAGTTTTATGTGATAGACCATTCCGTTGAAAGGTTTTCTCCGCGCCTCTACTATTTCCGATTTGAATATTTTTCCATCTGCAGCCATCGAGTTTATGAATTCTTTTTCGACTCTGCAAACTTCCCATTCTTTTTCTTTTGAAACGGCGTTTTTTCCGAATTGTTCATCCACAAATTCCCCTATTTCCCTAATGCCGTTTGTCATTGCCAATTTTGTTTCAGGGGTTAAACACCCATCATGTCCCGTGTTGAATGCAGTGAATAATGAGAATGCTTCATCGTGCCTGATTTCTCCAACCACTATTCTATCCGGGCGCATTCTGAGGGAATTTTTTGTGAGAATATCAAGTGTTAATTCTCCTGTTCCTTCTAAACCCGGGGGGCGAGCTTCCATTCTGATCCAGTGTTTAAGAGGCAAATTTAGTTCTGCGGTATCTTCTATTGTAATTATTCTTTCCTGTTCCGGGATAAAAGATGCGAGTACGTTTAGTGTTGTGGTTTTTCCCGATCCTGTTCCTCCTGCTATGAGAATGTTTGCCGGTCTTGTTCGCAACCCTTCCGCGCATAACCACAAGAATGCTGCCGATTCGCTGTCCATTGTTCCCATGTTTATGAGATCGATTATGGAGTATGGTTCTTCCCTGAATTTTCTAATTGTAAGCGTTGATCCTATTACTGAAGCAGGTGGAATTGTTGCATTAACCCTTGATCCATCCGGAAGTCTCGCGTCAAGCAATGGCGAACTGAGATCAACTCGTCTCCCCACTTGCCTTGCAATCCTGTTCACCAAATCCTGTATTTCATTGTCAGAATAGAACTCTATGTTTGTCACCATCATTTCGTATTCTCTGTGAAAAACAAATACAGGCAATTTTGGCCCTATTACCATTATTTCTTCGAGCTTATCATCCTTAATTAGAAAATCAATTATTCCATATCCAACCATTTCTCTGACAACTGCATCCGCATAGAATTCGAATCTTGTTTTTGGAATGCTCATCTCCGGCGAATCCCTTAATATTTCCAGGATTTTTTGATAGTAAACATTTCTCCTTTGTTCAGGATCGCGGATTTTGTATGGGGTTATGCTGATTACTCTTGTTGCGGCCTCTTTGATTGTGTTGATGATTGTTTTTTCCGCGCCGACAGGCCGTGCAACAGGCGACCAGTAAAAGAGCAATGGTTCATTTGGGATTCTGTATATTTTTGCGGTTCCGTATTCCGCTATGAGTTCTTTTCCGACTTTTTCAACTTTTTTTTCTATTTCGGATTTTTGTTCATCCGGAACCGATTCTGGATTGTCAATGGTTATTTTTTCCTGTGGGGGAAGTTCTTTTTTGAGCTGTTCAATTTTCGTGTTTGCTTCCTTAACCATTTTTTCGGTTTGATCGGTTTCTTCATCCCTTTGCTTTTGTTGTGTGTGTTGGAGTAATTCAAAATTTTTTTCCTTGAGTTTTGTGTCAACAAGTTGCGGCTCTTTTTTTGGCACAAATTTTTCTTTCGCCGGCGGAATATCAAGTTCCTGTGTCCTTAGCTTTTGTTCTATGCCGCTGTCAATGTTCCTTTCCGCTTTCTTCATTTCTTCCATGAGTTTTTTTGTTGTGTCGGAAATAGTTTTTTTTTGTTCCGGGGTTTGCTTCTGCGTTTTTTGTTCGGTCGCGTTTTTATCCGGTTTTTCTTCGCCCGCGCCTTTTTTGGATTTTATTTTTGCAAACAGGTCGTCCATGTAATTGGGCATTGGAAATCGCAATAGAAGACGTTTTTCTTTAATATAAATATTTACTTTAATATAAGAGAGTCATTTTTTTTCGCTTATTTCTTTTCCGATTTTTTCCCGGAATTTTTCCATTGTAACGCCGAATTCGACCTTTCCAAGGCTGTTTCTAACCGCCAATGTTTTTGCAGTTTCTTCTTTTTCCCCGACATTTACAATATAGGGAACTTTCTCCATTTCCGCTTCCCTAACCTTATAGCCCACGGTTTGGGAGTCAATGTTGAGTTCGCTTCTAATTCCATTTTCGTTGAGGGTTTCATACACTTTTTGTGCGTAATCATTGTATTTTTCGCTCACACTTATTACTTTTACTTGTACAGGCGCCAGCCAGAGCGGGAAGTTTCCTGCATAGTGTTCCACGAGTATTCCAATGAACCTTTCCAGTGAACCAAATATTGCGCGGTGTATCATTACCGGCCTTGCCTCTTTATCTTTTTCATCAATATAACTCAATCCAAATTTTTCCGGCATTTGGAAATCAAGTTGTATTGTTCCTAATTGCCAGTTTCTTCCCAAAGAATCCTTTATGTGGAAATCTATTTTCGGCCCGTAGAATGCCCCATCTCCAGGATTTAGTTTGTATTCTGTTTTTGTTTTTTCAAGCGCGCCTCTTAATGCGTTTTCTGCCTTTTCCCATGTTTCTTTTGAACCCATTGCTTTTTCCGGTTTTGTGGAAAGTTCTACATGATATTCGAAGCCGAATGTTTTGTAGTAATAATCAATCATTGAGAGTAGCATTTTGATTTCGCTTTCAATTTGCGCTTGTGTCAAAAAAATGTGCGCATCATCCTGCGTGAATTTCCTCACTCTGAAAAGCCCGTTCAAAACTCCGGATAGTTCATATCTGTGCACCATTCCGAATTCCGCAATTCTAATTGGCAAATCTCTATAAGAGTGTCTTTTGTTTTTGTAAACCAGAATATTCCCCGGGCAGTTCATTGGCTTAACAGCATACTCTTCCTTGTCAACCGTTGTAAAGTACATGTTCTCCTTGTAATGATCCCAGTGTCCGCTTGTGAGCCATAATTCTTTTTTCAAAATTATGGGTGCCATTACTTCTTGGAAATTTCTTTTTCTCTGCTCTTCGCGCGCAAAATTAATGAGTTCGTTCCAAAGCGTTGTTCCTTTTGCGTGGAAGAAAACCGTTCCGGGCGCCTCATCATGAAATGAGAATAAATCCAGTTCTTTTCCTAATTTTATGTGGTTTCTTTTTTCCGCTTCCTCTTTTTGTTTCAAGTATTCTTCGAGCATTGACGCTTTTGGAAATGCTATTCCATAAATTCTCTGCAATGATTCTTTTTTTGCATCCCCTCTCCAGTATGCGCTTGAAACCTTCAAAAGTTTCACCGCTTTAATCGCTTCGGTGTTTGAAACATGCCCTCCTTTGCAGAGGTCGTAGAATTTTCCTTGTTTGTAAATTGAAAGTGTTTTTCCTTCCAAAGCAAACTCATTGATTAGTTCTTTTTTGAATTTGTTTTCCGAAAATTTTTCAAGCGCCTTTTTCCTATCCACTTCCTCTCTTTCAATTTTTCTTTTTTCCCTTATTATTTCAATCATTTTTTTTTCTATTTTTTCGAGGTCTTCCGGTGTAAAGTTTTTGTCAATGAAAAAATCGTAATAGAATCCTTCTTCGATTGATGGCCCCATTGTGGGTTTTGCTTTTGGATAAATTGATGTTACAGCTTCCGCAAGAACATGTGTTGCTGTGTGCCACAAGCTTTTTTTTCCTTCCAAATCTTTCCAAGTATTAATCCTGAATTTTCCGTTTTCCTCTATTGGAATTTCTAGTTCTATTGTCCTTTCCCCAAGCTGTGCGGAAAGCGCTTCCCTTGCAAGGCCTTGGCTTATTTGCGTGGCTATCTCAATTGGCGTAATTCCTTTCTTGTACTTCTTTTTCGAACCATCCGGAAATTCAAGGGTTATTTCGGCCATGTTAGAATTAGTTTGAGGAAATTAATAATAAGCTACTTTTTCGCATCACGTTCTGTATTTTGGTTAATCCAAGTTTATGCATCATACTTGTTTTTTCTTTTTCCTGTTTTGCCACGCATTGATTATTTTCCCGTGCAATGGGTTTGTTTGATTTACAAGTCTGTATTTGAATTGGCCTTTTATTTCCCAGATTTTGAATTCTTTTCCAGCTTTTTGGATCAAATATTTTTGTTTGCCGAAAGCGAATTGTTTTCCGCCGGCGCGGTGTTTTCTGTACACAATTCCAAGATTTATTCCTTTTCTCCGATCTCTGATTCTATAAGTGTCAAGCCCAACATCATACCATTTTTCAGGGGGTTTCGGTTTTCTCATTCTTCGGATCCGATTTTCACTCAGTCCCGCAATAAAACCATGTTCGGATTTTCCGATATGTCTCCTTCTTTCCCTGATATGCGGCATTCAAGTATATTGGATTTCAGGATTTTATAATGTATCTTTTATTTTTTTCTTAACTCAGAAACATCAAATCGTTGCTCTGCCAAATGTTCAATTACTGCATTTTTTGTTTCAGGCGCCAGGTTTCCAAAGTTCTCCCACGAAACTTGAATTCCAATTACTTTGATTATTGCGTTTTCTACGTCTTCTCTGCTCAGTTTTCGTTTATTCGGTTTTTTCTTCCGTTCTTTTTCAAATTTCCTCACGTCATATCCTTCTTTTTTCAAAAAATCAAGAACTTGTTTTTGTTGTTTCCAATCCAGTTTTTCCCAAAGCGTAGTTCTTCCGGTTATTTTATGTATAGCTTCCGTAAACGCGTGCGGATCAAGTTCTTTTGGATGGGGGTCTCTTCTCGCTGTTCTCCCCCTATTTGCTTCGCGTCTTTCCTGGAATGTTTCCGCAACTCTTGCCATTGTTGTTTGTGCAAATCCGGGTTTTGGTTCTTTCAAACCGGCTGCTTGATCGAAACTCATTGTAATTGTTTTATCGGTAACCAATCCAATTTGTCTTTGTCTTTCATTGACGGCTTTCACTCCTTTTCTTCTAAGCGCTGCATAGTGCGGGTGTTGCTTTGAAACATATCTCCAAGTTCCGGGAGATACATATTGCCGTATTTCAATATCACCAGGTTTTGTAATAATCGAAAATTTGTTGCCTTGATGTGTAATTGTTTTTCCGTTTGAAATTGTTTTGTGATTTGGGTGAGGCATTTAATCATCTTTTAATTCTGAAACATCAAAGCCGGCTTCTTCAAGCATTTTTATTCCTTGTAATCTTCCTCGATATGCAAGCTGGCTCCAACGCGAATCTGGTTTTTTTATGATTGCTTGTGCTATTTTGTCGCGATCCACTTGAGTTGGCTGTCGTCCACGCGGTTTTGGCTCTGGTCGAACGTCTCTGCGTATGTCAGTTCTTTTAAGCATAAATATCAAAAACTCATTCTAGAATATATATTACATGGTCATTCCGCTAAATGCAGTTACCCCTTCTCCAGAGGTTTGCGTTAAATGCAAAGGCAGGTTGTGGTGCGGGCCGAAGTGTTTCATTTTGGAGCGCCAGGAGAAGAAGACCAAAACCCTTCAAAATTTGATGAAAAAAGAGATCCAGAGCGCGTCTCCTCCAGGGGTTTTTGTTTCATGGCATGGTTATCCAAAAGTGAACCTTTCTCCAATGGCTCCGGCAATTCAAACAACTGATGATTCATGGCTCTTGGATGATACCGACAAATGGTTTGGTCTTGCTTCTGATAAAATAATTAATTTCCGAGAATCGCTTGTTAGAGGAAACATGAGTGTTGAAATAAAGCAGGCTTCAGATCCTTCGTACAAATTATTGGAAATTCAGGAAACTCTCATGGCGAAAAAGCCTGTTGATATTGAAATGAAGTTTTCCAATGCGCCCCACGCTCGCAATCTTTCGTTTTCGGATTTTCATGCACCAATGGGTCCGCAGGCAGATCTAAAAGATTTTTCAATGACCGAAAATCCAAGTGTGAATCCAAAAATTGAAAAGTTTGTTTCTGACACCGATGCAAAATCCTTGGATGCAATGGTTGAATTGTACAAAAACAGTGTTGGAGTGAATCAATTGCACAAAATTTTGAGTGCAGGAATGTTAGGGATAGGAAAAAACAGAAAATTTGTTCCCACAAGATGGTCGATAACAGCAATCGACAGCAATTTGTCCGAACACTTTGTTGATGAAAAAATAAAATATTTTCCACAAATAGGTTCGTACAAATTATTCCATTCAAATTATTTGGAGAATTATTTTTACATTCTCTTGGTTCCACGTTTTTGGAGTTTCGAGTTAATGGAAGCCTGGAAGCCGGGTGCCTCCTGGAATTTGATGGGAAACGAACCGACTTTTATGACTGATTATGAATTTTTTGAAGGAAGAAAAGGTTATGCAGAAAATACTGCAGGCGGTTATTATGCCACGCGAATTGCAATCGCAGAATATTTGCTGAAAACAAAAAAACAAGCAACTGCTTTGGTGTTCCGAGAAATCGGCGACGCAGGCATACCATCACTTGGGGTCTGGAAATGTCGTGAGATTGTAAGAGATGCTCTAAAGCAGCGCCCCATAGAATTTTCCGGTTTGGATTTGGCCTTGCAATATGTGAATGAGAAACTCGTTATTCCGATTGATTATTGGTACAAAAACTCCGTGCTTTTGAAGGATATTAAGCATCAAAAAAGAATTACGGATTATTTTGTGAAATGATTATATACTCCTATGGAATTCATTCTTTTATGCCGGGTAGAATCAGGAAATTTTTTAGAAATATGATTTCAGAACTTGGTTTGAAAAGGGGTTATATGTCGCCTAAGCAGGCTGAGAGTATTGCAACGCATTCGCTTAAAACCGCACCGCCCGGGAGAGAAATAACCCGCAAAGCCCGTGACGCTTCCGGAAATGTTATTGAAATGACTTTCAGGAAAATGGAAGATACTACAGTGCGACGAATTAACTAGCTGTTTCCTGTCATTTTGA
>DASRUN010000006.1:0-26800 GCA_035655435.1 archaeon
CTAATTAGCCTGTCAACAGCCGCCAAAGGCAATACATGGTCTCCCAACAAAAAACACCTCTTAATCATTCCTGAAAGCTAAATCTATATAAAATAAGCACCCAAAACAGGCAAAAAAGCCCCAAAAAACAGCTGAAAATCACGAAAAAGCCCTATTTTAGCCTTAAACTCCATAAAAAAAACCCTGAATGGTTTTAAACACTTTTTCCAATTCAACAAATACAATGCCATACATTTCACACCCACTCATAAAACCAAACACGGTTGAATCAAAATTATACCAAGAAATTCTCGCAGCGAGAGTCCTCGAAAAAGGAAACTCACTTGTTGTTGCTCCGACAGCACTTGGAAAAACTGTAATCGCTGTAATGGTTGCTGCGGAAATACTCAAAAATAATGGAAAAGTTCTTTTCATGGCACCCACAAAACCATTGGCTGTACAGCATGAACAAAGCATGAAAAAATTTCTCAACATTCCGGAAGAACAAATCACGGTTCTCACAGGAACTATTTCCCCGGAAAAACGGGAAAAATTATTTGAAGAAAGCAGAATAATTTCCGCAACACCGCAAAGCATTCAAAACGATACCGTTTCCGGAAAAATAAATTTGAAGGAGTTTGGATTAATTGTTTTTGATGAAGCGCATCGTGCAATGGGAAATTATAGTTACGTTTATCTCGCGCAGGAATATATGAAGCAGGCGAAAAAACCGCTCATTCTTGCACTCACCGCATCCCCGGGAGGGGATGAAGAAAAAATTCAAAGTGTGTGCAGGAATTTGTTCATAAAAAATGTGGAAGTAAAAACACACACGGATCACGATGTTAAAGATTATGTGAATCCGATCAACGTTGAATGGGTTAGGGTTGAGCTTCCTCCAAAATTTTTGGAAGTAAAAGTTCTTTTGGAAAGATTTCAAAAACAACAAATTGACACGCTAAAAAAATTAGGTTTGGGATCAGGAAAAAAATATTTTTCGAGAACAGATATGCTTGCATTGCAAGGGCATATTCGAAAAGAATTACTTACAAATGCGGATAGGAACCCGCATCTTTACACTGCAGCATCAAGGATTGCCGCGCTTTTGAAAGTTGCACACGCACTAACACTTCTTGAAACACAAGGAACGCATTCGTTGAATTCTTATATGCAAAAAATGGTTGGCGAGGCAGATAAAAGGGAATCATCAAAAGCAGTAAAGCAAATTGCGGCTGACCAAAATATTTTGAGTGCAAAAAAGATTGCAGAGGAATTGTTCAAAGAAAAAATAGTTCACCCAAAACTCGAAGCACTCAAACATATACTTGTACAACAATTTGATACAAGACCGAATTCCAAAGTAATTGTATTCAATCAGTACAGAGATAACCTTTCCAACATAGAAAGTTACCTTTCAAACATTCCTTTGATAAAGGCAAAAAGATTTGTGGGGCAGGCAACAAAAGGAGATGATAAAGGATTAACACAAAAAGAGCAGGTGCAAATTATTGTTGATTTGAAAGAAGGAAAATACAATTGTTTGCTTGCTTCCAGCGTTGCGGAAGAAGGGCTTGACATTCCGGAAGTTGATCTTGTAGTATTCTACGAACCTGTTCCATCTGAAATAAGAATGATACAAAGAAGAGGCAGAACAGGGAGAAAAGAAGAGGGAAAAGTAATTGTGCTAATGGCGCGCGACACGCGCGATGAAGCATTTTATTATGCGAGCAGAGCAAAAGAAAGAAAAATGCACACAACATTGAAGCAATTACAGAATCCAAAAGCAATTCCGGAAAAAAAACTGGATTCACAAACAACATTAATGAAATACTCTGAAGGATACGCAGAGAAACTCATAATTTATGTTGACACGCGCGAGCAAGCTTCAAGTGTTACACTGAAATTAAAAGATCTGGGAGTAATAGTGCAAATAAAGCAGCTTGAAGTTGGAGATTTTATTTTAAGCGACGATGTGGTTGTTGAAAGGAAAACCACGGATGATTTTTTGAGCTCGGTTGCTGACGGAAGATTGTTCAACCAGCTCATAATGATGTCCTCGAATTACTCAGCGCCGCTTATTATTCTTGAGGGGAATCCTGAGGAACTTTATTCTTTGAGAAATTTCCACGAAAATGCAATTAAGGGAATTCTTGCTTCGATTGCATTGAATTATAAAATTCCAATTTTGTATTCAAAGAATGTGGAAGACACGGCAAAATTTCTTTATACAATTGCAAAGCGCGAACAACTTGGATCAGAAAAGGAAATCCGCTTGCGTGTGGGAAGAAAAGGGCTTACGCTTCAGGATCAGCAGCAATTCATTGTTGAGGGTTTTCCTCTCATTGGACCCGGACTTGCAAAATCACTCCTTAAAAAATTCGGAAACATCCGCGGAATCGTAAATGCTACTTTAAAAGAATTGCAGGAAGTGGACAAAATGGGGCCGAAAAAAGCGAAGAAGATACATGAAGTGTTGAATGCGTATTATGGAGAGAATAAAAATTAGAATTTATTTTTTGCAATAAAATAATAGCCAAGCTTGCGGGGTTGACTTTTTTGTAAAATTTACGCGAAGCTTTTCATCAGGAACTTCAAAATACTCCGAAACATCTAACCCTGATTTTTCAAGGATTTTTTTCAAACGATCTTTTGAATACAAAGAAAAAAACCTTTCCCCCTTTCCAAAATCATCTTTGATAAACTTTTCACCTGCACCTTTTTTTACTGAAATAAAAAGAACCCCATCATCTTTCAGAACTCTTTTTGTTTCAGACAGTACAAAACTTAGTTTTTCCTGCGGAACATGTAATATTGAGGCACACGCCCATATGCCATCAAAATGCTTGGATGGAAAATCAAGCGTTTTAAAAAAATTCATTTTGGATATTTTTGTGGAAGGAACTCTTTGCTTTGCAATCTTAAGCAGTTCATCGGAGTAATCTATTCCATAACAATCAAGGTTCTTTCCGGCAAAGAATCCTAAATCTCTCCCATTTCCGCAGCCAAAATCAAGAACTTTTTTTCCATTAAGCATTGAAACAAATTTGGACAAATACTTACTCCAATCGTATCCGTCAAACTTTTTAGAATTCCACTCAGCGGATTTATTGTAACTTTCTATTGTCCTGTCAAGAAATCCCGATATTGAAATCACCTTTCCAGCGCCACGAACGCGCACCTTTCAATTACTAATTCTTCCAAAGGGTTTTTCAAATCCTTCAAAGAATTTAATTCGGCTTTTGAAACAGAAAAGAGTTTTTCCAAATACTTTTTGTTTTTTCCAAGCGTGAAATTCTTCTCTTTGAAATTCAATTCTTTTTTGATTTTTTCAATTTCTTTTTTTTTGCGCGAACCAATGATAAGAACAAGATTTTCTTTCCCGAACTTTGCGGTTTCGAGTGCATCATTCAATTGTTTTTTTCCGAGAATTCTTACAATGAGTTCGAGCGCGGGAATTTTTGTAAAATTTGAAGAATTTTCAAAAGAACTTAAAGCAGTTTCCAGCGCGATGAAAAGGTGGGTTTCTCCGGCAATTATGCGCGAAGGAAGGATTTGAACAAAAATGTCTTTAGACGGGAGCGTAAGCTTTTTAATGCTCTCTTCATAAGAATCATTAGTTATTCTGCCCGTGAAAAGGCTGTAATACTTCTCATTGATTTTTTTTGAAATCACAGAGGATTTTTTGTTTAATAGGATTAAAAAGGTTGTTACATGACACAATGGCACATGAAAAGTAAAAGAAAAAGCACAGGCGGAATGAGAGCCACTGTTCGCGCAGAGGATAAAAAACTCCACTCAATTGGCGGAAACCCTGCACACACCACAATAGCGGTTAAAGATCCAAAAAGAGAAACCGAAAACAAAAGAGGTTCAACCAGCAAAGTCAGGCTCAAAACAGAAAAATTTGTTTACGCGGTTGAAGGAAAAAAAATCAAAAAACTCGAGATTATCGCGGTTGAGGAAAACAATGCAGATAGGCAGTTTGCGAGAAAGAATGTTATCACTAAGGGAGCGGTTGTAAAGGCCAAAGACGGTTCAAAAGAAGTCTTTGTTAAAGTAACCTCAAGGCCGGGTCAATCCGGAAGTATTATGGGGAAAGTTCTCGAATCCTTTGAAACGCATCAAGAGAAAAAGGCCAAAAAGAAAGAAGAAAAAGAAGCTATTCACAAAAGCGCCAAAACCGAGAAAAAGCACGAATCACACACTGAAAAAACTGAAACTCATAAAGCACACAAGGCTGAAAAAGCGGAAAAAAAGTAGAATCAATTTTTCAAATCAAGTAAATAAGCTTAATTCTTTTGAGATTTAACCATACTTTCAATTTTACGTAAACTGTATCTAAAAAAGAATAATCCTAAGACGCCTAAGATTGATGATACTACAAAATTGTCGAAAATGAAAAGTTGAAAAAAATTAGTGTTTATTTTGAAATCAGTAAAAGTACCACTCGCTAATATAGCCAAACAAAAAGCAGCCCAAATTTGCATGTAAATTATGTATTTATTATGTCTCAGAATTAGAGAATCCTTTATAGTCATTATAAATCACCAAAATAGCTGCCGTTAGGAATAAAATAACACCAAGTAATCCGACTGTGACCGTCTGGAATAGCTGAACAGGAGATTGAATCAAGGATAATCCTAAGATCGCTAATAGTACCGGGATAATGTCTTCTTTTGAGCCCATAGTAATTTTTACTCATCAATTAAATTTAAACTTATAGTTTCAATGAGTTTATGTGCAAAAATAACCGAACCGAAAGCTTTATAAATGATGACTGTAGCTATTTAATAAGTTCTCATATCTAGTTTTTTTGAAGATTTTTGGTCAAACTAACAGTATGAGAGGGTTTCTGTGGGGGAACCAGACTACGGGAGTGATTGGATGTCAGATGTTAAATGCCCTGAATGTAATTCTATAAAAGTAATGAGAGACGAAGAAAAAGGAGAAATTGTCTGCCAAAGTTGCGGATTGATAATTTCCGAGGACGAAGTTGATTTCGGAAAAGAATGGAGAAGCTTTGATTCGGATCAAGCTGAAGAAAGAGCAAGAACCGGTTCTCCAATGAAATATGTTAAGTTGAACAAAGGGCTTGTCACAATGATTGACAGGCGCGGAACAGATCTTAGGGGAAACAAATTGTCCTCAAAGTCAAGAGCGCAAATGTACAGGCTCATTAAATGGCATAAGAGGGCATCAATTAGCTCTTCAATGCAGAGAAACCTTTCAATAGCACTAACAGAGTTGAGAAGGATTGCTTCTTATTTGAACACTCCTGAACAGCTTGTTGAAGCCGCGGCTTTGCTTTACAGGAAAACCGTGAAGAAAGGACTTATTAGAGGAAGATTAATCGAAGCCGTTGTTGCTGCTGTTCTTTACACAGTGTGCAGGAACTACAATGTTCCAAGAACACTCAATGAAATGGCGGAAGCATCAGGATTAACCAAAAAAGAAATCGGAAGAACTTACAGATTCTTGGTTAGGGAATTGAAGTTGGATATCCCACTCACAAACCCAATACACTACATTCCAAGATTCGCTTCAGAACTCAACTTGTCTGGCGAAGTGCAGGAAGAGGGAAGAAAGATTCTCGAAGAGGCAATTAAACAGGGTCTTATCTCGGGAAGAGGTCCAACGGGAGTAGCTGCTGCGGCAGTTTACATTGCAGGACTCTTGAAAGGAGAAAGGAGAACCCAAAAAGAAGTTGCCAATGTTGCCGGAGTAACGGAGGTTACAATCAGGAACAGATATAGAGAATTGAAGAAGAAATTGGACATAGAAGTAGTAGCATAAATTTTTTGAGATCGCGGTTTAAACCGCGATTCTTTTTCTATTTTTTTTAACAAAATATTATTTTTTATTCACTTGATATTTTTTCCTAGGAGGATGCATCGAATCCGGATGCCTGATCCCATCAGTAGTTTTTCTTGTATCCAACGAGTCATGCGGCCAAGTAGTATTGTATCTTCTATAAATTTTTTGTGCAGGAGCATTAGGGTTCGCAGTACGAAAGTCGATTGCAAGGGGATTGTCTTTTGCAGTTGTATCAGTATGTGCAACCCATTGGGCTTTTCTTGTTTTTTTTGGCGGCATGTAAAACTAACAATTCACTTCTATTTAAATCTGCTTTCTTTCAAACAAAGAAAACCATTAAAGAATAATAGAAACACCCACACAATACTATCTTAAAGCAGGAGATAGAATAATTTTTGAGATAACATGCAATTTGAGCAATTTATAATGTTTTTAAAACTTTATGGGGCAGATAAACAGAAACTATTGCGCCGCGACCCATTCATTGAATTTTACCCAAGCATGCTCGAACATATTTTGGACGAAAATAGTTCTCTTCATAATAGGCTTCACGAATTTAAACCTAACAATGGTCCTCTGCGAAGGCTTTACCGCGACGAAATTTCAGAATTCTTGAGAGAAGCAGTCAATGGAAAAAGAATTATGGAAATCGGATGCCGGAGCGGAGGTTTTTTGAGAATCCTTCAGGATCATGGGGCAATAGTTGCAGGCACTACAGGCAAAAAATATTTTGATGAAGCAAAACGGATTTTGGGGCCCAGCGCTGTTTTGGTTGAGGCGAACTCCGACGAAATCGGAAACTTTGCAGAGCTTCGAAAGTTCAAACCAAATATTTTATTTAACGTAAATTTATTCAGCAGTGCAAGGTGGAAAGAAACTGGAGTCCCATGGAGAAAACTTTACAAAAATCTGCGTAGTATTGCAACCCCACAAACAACTGTGTATTTAGCACCCTGCATCGAAGACAAAGAAGTTGGCACTTCAATGCTGGACCATGAAAAGTTAAGGAAACGCAAGGGAATAATTGCATTTAAGCCTATGCATGAACACATAGACTCAAACCCGAGAGAAGAAAGGTTTAGAACTTATAGATTTAGGGTCAGATAAAAATTCTAACCCGGCTTTAAAAACCCCTGAACCATTAAATACAAGCTCAACGCCATTATTTACTATGCTATTGAGCCTTGAAGAGGTTTTTGAAGAGGAAACCATTTTGAAAAAGGCGATTAAAAAAGACTGTTTGCTTTGCATGGGTCGCTCAAGACTTTTGACCAATAAAAATGCGCCTGAAAAAGCACAAGTACAGGCAAGCCTCAACAATTTGCGCAATGTTTACGGTGAAAAATACAATCTTTTAAGAAAGGCAAACGCAAGCGGCGACGAAATACAACTGGCCAACAATAACAGAAGGCACATGCTCGACATAATAAATACTTGCACAAACTGCGATAGAGAAGTTGACCGCGCAAACCGCGAAGTCAGCCAAATGAAATAAATTAATGCATAAATCCGCTTTTTATAATTCAACTCCATTCAATTACCTTTAAATAGAACCTTTTTCTTAAATTTCCCAATGGCAAAATGTGTTGTATGCGGAAAAGTGTGCGAAGAAAAGAGCATCCGCAAGGGCGGAAAGGATTTCTGCTGCGCAAACTGCCTCAAACAATATGAGGACAAAAATAAACCGGATACAAAAGACAATGTCTGCGAGTTCTGCTGAGGAATTGCACATGAAAAAAATTTTCCTGGCATTCATTTTACTAATTTCAATGGGAATGGTTTTTGCTCACGAAGAAATTGAACACGAAAATGCTTTGGAAGAACTCCAACACAATGAAACCGGCGGAACAATATTATTTTGGATCGGAATCGGCTTTGCCGGAATACTTGCTTTAGCTATTTACTCGTATTTTTTCGTTGAAAAAATGGGTGAAAAACAAAAAACAGTTTTTTTTGCACTAATTGCAATAACAGCGATCCTTGTTACCGGTTACATGGTTCTGCTCACAGTTCAAAAAAACACTGAAAGCGAAACCGGCGGACCTGTACACTGGCACGCAGACTTTGAAATTTGGATTTGCGGAGAAAAAATAGAATTGGAAGAACCTACAGGATTGGACAACAAAATGGGAATCAACATTCTGCACCATCATAATGATAACAGAATTCACATTGAAGGAACTCCAAAAAAGAAAAGTGATGTAAAGCTCGGGAATTTTTTCGCGGTTATTGGGGGAGAATTCAATGAAAATACCATTGCTGTTGTGCAGAAAGACCTTACACTAATCAGAAGAGAGAATGGAAATCTTTGCAATGGAGTTCCGGGAACAGTTCAATTGTATGTTAACGGCGAAAAAAATTTTGAATTCGGCGAGCATGTTATTGCGGCATATTCAAACGTTCCCCGGGGAGATTTTTTACAAATAGTTTTTGATTCAAAAGAGGGGATTCCAAATGGCGGTTGAGGCAATTCTCCCTGCATTGGGAACAGTAGTTGTAACGGCATTAATTGATTCCATAAATCCATGCGCAATTGGAGTTCTTGTACTATTAATTTCAACTGTGCTCACAAATGCAAAATCAAAAAATGATTTACTCAAATTCGGGTTTGCTTACATTGCCGCGGTAATGGTAACATACATCCTTGCGGGCTTGGGGCTCATGTATTTCTTTGTACAAGTACCACTTGTAGTAACAGAATACATTTCCATAGCGGTTGCATTGCTAATTATAGCTGCGGGATTGATTGAGATAAAGGATTTCTACTGGTATGGCAGGGGTTTTTCGCTTATGATTCCCCCCCATTTTGCTAAAATGATCCATGGTCTTTCAAATAATCTAACTTTGCCCGGAGTAATATTTTTGGGCGCGTTTGTTTCGGCGGTTGAACTTCCATGCACAGGAGGACCTTATCTTGCAATTATAACTTTACTCGCACAAAATTTTGATTTAACAGCATTCTTACTTTTGTTGCTTTACAATTTGATATTTGTGGCACCGCTCATAATAATTCTCCTAATGGTTTACTTTGGAATGACAAAAGTTCAGGATATCAAGCAATGGAAGCAGGATCAAAGAGGAATGATGAGACTGCTTGCCGGATTGCTCCTTATTACGCTTGGCTGGTTATTGATAATCATTGCCAACGGGGTGATAAACATTGGGTAAAGAAATTTATCTCGTAAAAAGAAGGGGAAACGTAGAACCGTTTGATGACAAAAAATTATATGCATCCATATACTCGGCCTGCATGAGCGCACATTTGCATGAACAAAAGTGCGAAGGAATAGCCGACAAGGTTCTCAAAGCCGTGAAAACCAAAATGCCAAAAAAAGAAAAAAGCATTTATTCAACCAACATCAAAAACATGGCGCACGAAGAACTGAAAAAACACAGCAAGGACGCGGCATTCCTTTATGATACGCACTTGGATTTATCATAAAAAAAATTGTTTGTTAAAAATTTGCCGTTCCAGCAAAAATTCTTTTTTTTAATAAATTCTTTTTTAATAACCTCGTTTGTTTTCTATTTTGAATGCTGATTGCGGGAATTGATGAAGCGGGAAGAGGACCCTGCCTTGGACCATTAGTAATGGCGATAACCGTAATTGAAAAAGAGGATGAGGAAAAACTCATTGAATTGGGAGTTAAGGATTCAAAAATAACCCCGATAAAAGTTCGCGAAGATCAATATGAAAAAATAAAAAAAATTGTGAGCGAAGAAGCCACAAGCCATATTGAGGCGGAAGAACTTGATGAGTTAATGAAAAGAAAAAGCCTCAATGAAATAGAGGCAATGCACGCAGCCAAACTATTAAACGGCCTTGAAACAAAGCCTGATGTTGTTTATGTTGATTCTCCGGATGTGGTAATGGAAGAATTTGCGAATCGGATACGAAAATACATTGCATTCAAAACAAAAATTATTTCAGAACACAAGGCAGATGCCAATTATCCCATTGTTTCTGCAGCTTCTATCCTCGCAAAAGTGGAAAGAGACGCAGCAATTAAAAAACTATCAGTAGAATTCGGAGAAATAGGAAGCGGTTACTCGCACGATGCTGTGACAATTAAGTTTTTAAAGAAATATTTCTTAAAACATAATACGTTTCCGGTTTTTGCAAGAAAAAGCTGGCAAACAATTAAAGTTATGCAGGAAGAAAGATTTCAAAAAAAGTTGTTTGAGTGATAAAATGGGATTATGGAAAAAGAGAAGAAGCGACGATTTCGAAGTTGATTTCGAAACACTGGAAGAACTCTTCGAAGAGCTCATAGACACTTTTGAAGAAGAAGAAATAAATTTTGACAAACCATTAAAATTGGGTTTCAGTGTTTCCCTTGATGAAAAAGGAAACCTCAAAATAAACGAATTCGGTCTCCTCGAGGAAAAAAAGCCGGTTCAAAAGAAAAATGAGGTACTTTTGGTTGACACCATTGATTACGAATCAGAGGTTCTTATTGTTGTGGAGACAAACAGCTTTCCCCCGGAAGACATTGATGTAAAGGTTTTGGACCATGCAATGATAATTACAAATCACAAGGACAAAAAGTTTTTGAAAAAAATCAATTTTGATTCCAAAGTAAGGCCTGATTCGATAAACACACAGTTCAACAATGGCGTGCTTGAAATAAGATTGAAAAAGAAAATCAGCAAACCAAAAATAGCAAAAAGCTGAAAAAAACTAAAACTAATTTTCGCGATCGGAATCAGTTTCTGTTGAACCACTTTCTTGCGAATCACTTTCTTCTAAAGATTCAGTTAGTTCCTGTTTAGGAATTAATTCTTTTTTCCCCGCATCCTTTCCGAAATACTCCCTGAATTTTGGAGTTGTTGCAATAATGAAAGTAATTCCTTTCTTGTCCTTTTTTATAAAACCTTTTTCACGCAGGATTTTGATATGCTCATATGCCTTTGAGTTCCTGAAATTAATCACCTCAGCCTGTTTTACGGGCTGCTTGTATGCAATATAGGCAAGGGTTTTCATTATTCCTTTATGCAGTTCCGGAGACGCAGCCATGTGGCCCACATGCCCCTCATATTCGGGCTTTACACCCATGCGAACTCCTTCGCTTTCACTTCGAATTTCCAAAGAAGTATCTTTAGCCTCGTAATCATGAATTAGTTCATTTACAATCACGCGCGTTTCAGCAATGTTTGAATCTGTTATTTTTGCAAGCTCGCGCAAAGGAACATCTCCCGGAGAAGTAAATAATGCGGCCTCTATAATTCTTTTAGATTGTCTTTTGTCCATTCCAAAACCCTTCAAAATTATTAACCAAAAACCTCTACTTTAACTTTTTCTTTTTCAATTCCGTTTTGAATAAGCATTGCTTTTGTTGCCTCAACCATTTTCGGCGGACCGCATATAAAATAGTAAGCATTCTTTTTCTTTGCGACAATTTCTCCAATTAATTGCTCATCAATTCTCCCTGAGCGATAACCTGCTTTTTCTTCGCGCGAAAGCGTTAGGATTAATTCCATGTTTTTCAACTTTTTTGCAAATTCCTTTAATTGCTTTTCAAAAATAATATCTCCCGTGGTTTTGTTTGCGTAGGCAAAAATTATTTTTGTACTTAATTTTTTATCCTGAACATACTGGCAAAAACATCTGAATGGGGCAATTCCTGATCCTGCTGCAAGCATAACTATTTCCGGCATTTTTTCCTCATCAAAAACAAAGTGGCCGAACGGCCCGCTTACATTAAGCTCTTCGCCATCTTTTACAGTATTCAAAATTTTTGAAATCCAACCATCGGGCATTTCCTTAATTGTAATTTCCAAAAAATTGGTTCTTGTGGGAGAAGAAGAAATAGAGTATGCTCTTTTTGGAATTTTTTCTTGGCGCAAAAGTTCAATCATTATGAATTGGCCCGGTTTGAAAGGAATTTGCTCTGCGCCTTTCAACGACAATGTTACAGTATCATGGGTTTCTTTCGTAACTTTTGCAATTTTCATTTTCTGCTGCATAAAACCACTAGAAGCATTAATTGGCAAGTTTTTAAAAGCGTTTCAACGATTCTGCTATGTTTAAATATTAAGAAATTGTTTTACATTTATGGCAGGAACTAGACGAAGAAACGACTCTCCTGTAAGAAGGTTAGAAAAAAAGCACCAATCACCAACGGACGTGTTTGATGTGCGATTCCACAGCGAACGCTTTCCACCTAAAATGGCAGACCCTGAACCAAGACTATTGGAAGGTGTTCAAGGAAAGTACACTTATTTGCACCGAAGAGGCACAATAGGAAACAGAAGAATCTCTGAACTCTCCGCTGAAATACGCAATGGAAAAACTGTATTCAAGGTTACAGGAAAACAATTTGATGAAATGAAAAACGCTATTCCGATATTTTTGGTCATTGCTTTTGTGGCAGTGAGCGGTTGCACGCAACAGGATACAAATATTTCAGATGATTTCACAGCGGAGGATTTCATAGCAGATGACGCAATGGAAGAGCCTATTGATGATTCAGTAACATCCGGTGACCCACCGGAAGAAACAGCTCAAGATGAAATTCCTGTTAATGCAGATCCGGAACCGGAGCCCGAAATATTGTCTCAGGATGAAGAACAGGAAAATGATAATCCAATTGAACAACCGCAGCTCCCTGAACCTGCAGAATTTTATTTTCTAAGCGATGACAGCGGATTCTATTTGGAAAACGGAACAGAAATAACCGAAATTAATGTGGCAAAAGGTCAGAATGTTAAAATAACTTTTTTCATAAAAAAACAAGGAACTTATTACGGCGGGATGACAATCAGAGGATCGGAATTCGATTCGGGGAAATTGGAAAAAGAAGAAACCTATGAGATTGAATTTACGGCGGAAGAATCTTTTGAAATAAAGAGCTACTGGCCACAAACAAATAAATTGAAAGCAACGCTTGATGTGACAGTCTCCGAATAATTACCTAAAAATCAGATTGCAGCTTCGGCAATTATTTCTTTAAATTTTTGGAATATTTTTTCATCCTTCAAAACAACAGGAATTCCTTCATCGGAATATTTTGCAAATTCCTTTTGCAATGGAATGCTCCCCAAAAAAATTGTTCTCAATTTTTCGGCGGTTTTTTCGGTATTTCCTTTTCCGAAAATCTCCCCGGACATGTTCTCCACAATTCCAATAACAGGAACATTCAAACGTTCCGCCATGTTAGCGGATTTTCGCGCGTCAACCAAAGCAACTTCCGGGGGCTGAGAAACAATAATCAATCCGAAAAGAGGAGCAATCTGCATTATTGTAAGCGGATTATCCCCGGTTCCGGGAGGAAGATCAATAATCAAATAATCCAATTTTCCCCAATCTGCTTTGTAAAGCATTTCACTAATAAGCTTGAACATTATTGGACCGCGCATGATATTGGCACTGTTCTCATCCGAAACCATATTCCCCACACTCAAAAACTTTAATCCATGAGCTTCAAGCGGCCTTAAAATCTGGTGCTCATCGGCAAAAACTCTCTTGCTTTCCCCCATCATTTTATGGCAAGAAGGACAATCAACATCCGCATCAATCAAACCAACCTTGAAACCCATTTTTGCAAGCGAAGCCGCGAGGTTTACAGCAAAAGTTGTTTTTCCAACTCCGCCTTTCCCGGAGTGAATTGCAATTACCTTTCCAACATCTTTCAAATTTTGTTCAACTAAATTCCTTTGCTGTTGAAATGGATTTCCCCCCATTTGTCTCGGAGTTTGTTCTCCTTGCGGAACATGTTTTGGTGTTTCTGCTTTCAATTCAATCGGCATTTTTATCACTCTAGAGTTTAAAAAATTAAAAAAAGAAAATTTTATTTGATTTTAGTGGAATGATTTTCCGCAACCGCATGTTTTGGATGCGTTTGGATTGCTTATTTTGAAACCTGATCCGTTCAAACCATCTGTAAAATCAATTCTAACACCCTTAACCATTTGGAATGTTTCTTTGTCCACGAAAATTTTCATTCCTTTTTCCATTACAATTTTTTCATTTGCTTCAGGTTTTTCCGCAAAATCCATTACATAAGTATAACCTGAGCATCCGCCTGGTTCAACGGTAAATTTCAATCCCCAACCTGCCTTATTTTCACCCTGCATTAATTCGGAGAATTTTTTCACCGCAGGATCGGAAAGATTGATGTCTTTGTCTTCAAAATCTGAAACCGCTGTGTTCATTTCCTTGATCATTGTTTCAACCGTTTCCTTTGGCATTCCATGCCCCATTGCACCGTTCTCAATGCTTTCATAAGGATTAACATGGCAGCCAACACAATGTAAACCATAACCTGTCATTATTTCGGCGGTCTCAGGCCATTTTGCAACAACCTCTCCTATATTCATGTCCTTTGAAATAGGCCCGCTGCTATGCATTTCATGCACATTTTCCTGCTTTTCTACTGTAGAACTCATAATAGTAATTAACATTTGTTAAGCTATTTAAAGGTTTGTAATACGTTGATTGTGGAAATACGAGTTATTACTTGCGGCGGCGAATTGGTTTTGAATAAGGGTGTCTAAAATCAGGAGTATGAAGTTCCCCTGGATAGTCAGCAACACCATGGGGGATTAGCCTTATCGTGGGAAAGTGATTTGAAAGAATTAAGTTTTTGTATACGGCACCTACACAACCTGCTGCAAGCGAGTAATAAAGAAATTGATCCGTGTTTTTTCGGTCACCATGTTTAGTGAGCCAATCTGATTCATAATCCATTATACGCGCATCTTTTTCAGCAAAATAAGGTTTTAATTGCATTCCTCCGACAAGGAGTGTTCGAGCTCCAATTTCATGAAGTTTAGCAGATAAACTACTCAATGAACTATCAAAACCTAACGCATGAACTTTTCCTGAACTATCAAAACCAAATCCTTCGATTACTATTGGAGAAGTCTCTAGCGTAGGAATTATCAACTCAGGATTTTTTCCTTTTAATTTATCCTTAAGTTTGTTGACATTTTGATATACTTCAAGCACTATAACAGGAGTTTTCTTTTGAGAAAAAAGTTTTTCAAGGACTTCAAGATATTTTTCTGAATGCGGTTTGGCAAAATACGGATGAACAATTACTATAAGTTTTCCTTTGGCAGCTTTTACTCTTTCCTTCAACTCAGTCCATTCAGGCTCAGGAATGTCCTTTAAAAGTACAGGCAGTGCCATGCAAGAAAAAGCCGATTCTACTATTTAAATTTTATTCCGCGCAAATTCCTTCAACGCAATCGCATTCGTAGAATTTGAATGTAACATCCTTTTCAGGGGAACAATAATATTCCTTTAATTGCGAGGCACTTTCACAAACATCCGGAAAAGGCCTTGAACCTTTCATTGTGATTCCTTGCTCCCCGGAATTATCCCCATCTTCGCTGTAACAATTATCAAAAACCTGTGGGGGCGCGAAGAGATTTCTGAAAAACAGTGAAATGGAATTTATTAAGCCGGCAGCCCCAAATTTGACAACCGAAACAATTCCAATAGGTTCATATGAAAGTCCTTTGCTATCAAGCTGTTTCTGAATCTCAACTTGAGGATCAAACAAGGCCGCGGAAATATTGAGCAAAGCCTCCTCGTTTGCGGTTATGTTTACGGTCGGATTCTCAATCATAGGCTTTTGCACTTCCACAACTTCGCCGTCTTCGGTTACAACCCCGTACTTTTCCGTTGAACCATCAATTAGATTTATTGTAATATTCATCCTCTCGCTCCCAAAAAGCGTTTGCACTATTTCGGAACCAAAAAAATCAGGGTATTTTGAAATGAACTCGTTTGCGGCTTCAACATCATTTTCCGCAAAAACAATGCCGGAAAAAAGCAAAATGCATGCAAGGAAAACCAAAAATTTTTGAAACATCAAATAAACCTTTCCAGCGAAACGTTTAAAATGGTTTTAATCCCCTTTAAATTCAAGGATGGGAAAAATTTGAACTTAAAAGTTAAAGAATTTGCACTGCCTTTGACGGCAATAATCGTTTTTCTAATGCTCCTAGCGGGCTGTGGAGGCGGAGGCGGAACCACAACTAAGGGAAAAGTTCAATGGAATGTAGGAGTAAACAGCGAATACATTGGAGTAATGCAGCCCTCCTTTGCTGTAATAGTTGCTACAGGTTACGATCAAACCGAAAATTCGCTTAACCCTGCAACATATGATTTCATTGTTTACCATAAAGGGTCAGGGTTAATTCCTGCTTATCCATGCATAATCGGTTCTGTTAAAATTGAAGCAAATAAAACAGTAAAAGTAAACGGCTACTGCTGAAATTCAAAATTTTCTTAAAAAATTATTCAATTGCAATTTCCCAAAGCAGCGGTAAAAACATTCCTCGGACCGGTCATAAAACCCAATGCAATTATAACAATCTTCACGAAATTCTTTTCATCCCCGTTTTCCATATTTTTGTCAATCAAATGAAGCGCTGCAACAACCAACAGAATTTTTAAAATAGGAAATAAAAGCGGGCTGAAATTAAGAACCGCGCCGGAAACAACATGCTGTTCTCCACAATTTTTAACATTTGTAATTATTACAGTTGCAATTCCATCAATCATTTGTCCCAAAATTGCCAAAGAATTCAATACATCGAATTTGAAATCCGCAAAAAGAAATTTCAGCAGGAAAAACACTACAAGAAGTGCAATTCCAATCGCAATGCATGTTAAAAGAACGAAAACCAAATCAGGAGAAAGAGACAAAAACATTACAGAGGCGACAATCGCGAGAAACACGCCAAACAAACCAAACACTTTTACAAAATCAAACCTTTTTTCAAAAAGCTTTTTTGAAACAAAAAGCGAAACAATCATCAAAAAGAAAAGTCCAATCCACAAACCTGGGGAATGAGTGTAAAAACCCAAATCCAAAGGATTGATTGATTCCGGAAGCAATCCTGAATCAGTGAAGCTGCGAACTATTGTTCCGAAAATAAAATATGGAAGAAGAGAAATTGCGAGTTTTGCATCTATTTTTATTTTATTTTTTTTAAAAAACAAGTAAAGAAAATAGTAGAAAAGAACAAACAAGCCCCACAAAATCGGCGCATTATACCATTGATAACCGCCATATTTTGACGGATCAAGAACGGAGTGAATAAAATAATTCAAATCAAAATCCATTACAAAATTGTGTTACTAAACCTTAAAAGCGCTTGGGCAGAAAGAATTTAACTTACATTCAGAACAATTCGGTTTTCGCGCAGAACAAACCTTTCTTCCGTGCCATATAAGCATGTTTGAAAGATTCCACCATTCTTCGCGCGGAGCTAAATCCATAAGGTCTTTTTCAATCATAACCGGATTTTTGCTTTCTGTGAAACCCAAACGATTTGATAAGCGAGTAACGTGCGTGTCAACCGCAATTCCTTCCACAATCCCATAACCTTCACTCAAAATGATATTTGCGGTTTTTCGCGCAACTCCGGGAAGTTCCAATAATTCTTCCATTGTTTTCGGAACCTTGTCTTTGAACTTTTGATGCACTAGCCCCGCCATTCCTTTGATGTTTTTTGCCTTTGCGCGATAAAAGCCCGTGCTATAAATTATTTTTTCCAAATCTTTTTGAGAAAGCTTCACAAAATCTTTTGGAGTTTTGTGCTTTTTGAACAATTCTTTTGTAACAATATTCACACGTGTATCAGTACATTGTGCGGAAAGAATAACCGCAATCGCAAGCTGAAAAATCGAATCAAATTTCAAAGCAGTTCCTTGCGGATGCAACGGTTTGAGGATTTGAATTGTTTTTTGCATGCGCTCTTTTTGATTCATATTTTTACCTTCGCACATCCAAAACAGTTTCCGGTCTTGCGACAAAAATTTTGCCGAGTTCATTCTGATTAAGAAGAGCAAAAGGTCGTGCAGCCAAAACAACAAAATGATTTTTCCTCAACAGATCAACTATTTTTCTTGTGTTTTTTACATGTGTTTTTAATGAATCGCCATGAGTAAAAATGAAAACTGAATGAGCATCTGTTTTCAAAACTCTCCTTACTTCTCCAAGTATTTCTGAGAAATGGGGTGAATTCATAAATGTAGTTTGCAATGCCAATACTTTGTCTTGAGATTTATCAGGCAAGGGTATTTGAGTGGCAGATCCTTGTCTGATCAGCAAGTTATTCAACCCATTTAATTCATTCAATTTTTCAACAAACTTTTGGGCGTGATTTACCATCTCATGTGATATGTCCAAACAATTCATAGTGCCTTTAGGGGTTATATTCGAAGCAATAAAACTCTCAACCACTGCAGGACCAGAACCTAAGCTTAACACATTGTCCGTTTCCCTAAATTCAACCTCTTTTTGAAGAACCTCTATTTCAAGTTCTCTTAAAACTCTAAAATCCGGAGAATTCATTCTTCTTAAATACTTGCGTGCAATTGCACTTACATTGGAGCTTGTTTCTTCTAGCGAAAGACTGGAATCCGTTATCCCCCTTCTTTCTCTCTTTGTCAATTGATCAGTTCTTTTGGTCTCTTTTGGAGAGCCAAGAAGATAGGTTACATGCCTCTGAAAAGCAGTGTTGCCAGGTTTTCCCAATACTCGCATTATAAATAATTGTGCAGTCTATTAATTAAATTTATATGAAATGTAATAGTGACAACTTACAAAACAAGCAATATACGCAGGTATTCGGTGAAAAAATGAAAGTGAGTTACGATAAGCAGGCAAATGCGCTTTACATTAAGTTCAGCAACGCAAAGTATTTTGAAAGTGATGAAATTAAGGAAGGAATGGTTCTTGACAAAGATAAGAACGGTAAAGTGATTGGTTTGGAGATTCTTGATGCATCTGAAAGGCTCCCAAGGAAATTATTCAAAAAGAAGAGTTTTGAACTCGTTGAAAAACAAATTGCATGAGCATGATTTTTGCATGCGCTCTTTTTTGTTCATTAAAACCAATTAAGCATTTCATTATTAATAAGAAAAGCTAATAATATAATTGACAATCATTTTATTGGAAGCAGGGGGCTACAATATTTGAATCACACGATTATACTCATAGGTTCGAACATCAATCCGGAAATAAATGTTTTCGATGCCATTTCTCTTATTCAAAAAAAGCACAAAATTCTCCACGAATCAAAATTTATGTATACAAATCCGGTTGGGTTTGCAAAGCAACCCGATTTCCTAAATGGAATGGCATTTATTGCAACGCACATGGATAAAGATGAATTTGAGCAATGGCTAAATGAAACTGAAGCAAAATTAGGAAGACAAAGGACACAAATAAAACCAGGGCCAAGAACAATTGACCTCAATCTTGTAACATGGAACGACAAATTTGTGTACGCTGATAAAAAAATAATGCAGGAACGATTTTTCAGAAAAATGCTTTTTGAACTTCTCCCAAAAACCGAAAAAGTAGCAGGGTTTGAGGTTGAATTAGCCAACAATTTATAGTGTGAAATCTCCCTTGGACAAAGAATTTATAGTTGAATGCAATTAATTTTTTATGCCCATAAAATATGCTTATGATGAAACCTGGACTTTGCGCTCCAAAGAAGTTGCAGAATCATTAGGATACAAATATGTTATCCCCGAAAAACTTTCGGTTGTTAGGAGCTGGGGTTCGAAAACAAAAAGAACAATTGCAAGAATACACTGCATCGGGAAAGTAATGATGCTTGGAATGGGGCACAAAAAAAGCTTTTATGTAATAGAACTGATTTCCGAAAAATTTGATAAGCAAAGTGAAAATGATAAAATGGAAACAATAATTCACGAATTAATGCACATTCCAAAAACATTCGGCGGAGGATTCAGACAACACGATCATGTTTGTTCGCAGAATGTGAAATCTGAATTGGCAAGATATATGAATTTGAAAACGGAAAAGCCGGAACAGAGCAAATTATTTTAAGCGGCATCAAAAATTACTAGTGTTTCTGTTTTTGTGTCGAAAAAACAATTTAGTTCATCAACAACATATTTTTCCCTGAAAAGAACGGTTAATGCATTTCGTGCTTTCTCATAATGCTGAGGCAAAAGCTTGTTTATTAGTAAATATCTTTTTGGGTCAAGGTATTCCGACACATAGAAACTGTGTTCTTGTCCGATCTGCGCATAAAGAACGGCAGGAGTCCTGACCTTAATGCCGTTTATTTCACCATTGTTTGCATTAATGAATTTTTGGAAGTCGGATAATTTTTCAATGTCATCCTTCACCTCATTAAACGGTTTAAATTTTGCAAAAAAACGCGCCTTATTATATGTAACAAGAAAGGTGCCAAAAGTTTCTGATTCTTTATCAGACCTACTCCTAGAATATAAATTTGATCCACCGGCTGCACCAAACCAAATCCGCTGAATTTTGACTCCGGAGTCCTCTGCAGAATCAAATTTCCCCAAAGTTTTTCCGTGTTCAACAAGAAGATTGTAAGCCGTCTGAAATACACGTTTATACTTTGGAACAAGTCTTGTGAAAGCCGTGGAAAGAAAAATGGTTTTTCCTTTTGCAGATCGTTTACGTAAATCAGGCCAATTTCTTTTTAATTTTGGCATGACATAAAGAACGTAAGAGTAATTTAATTATCTTTCCGGCATAAAAGCAATTTGACATTAACCCAAGCCTTAAAAAACTTTAATCCCTAAATCTAATAAACAAAAAAGGAGTTGATTTAAAAATGTTTGAAGTACCAAAATTGCCATACGCGTACAACGCGCTTGAACCTTTTATTGATGAAACGACAATGAAAATACACCATGATAAACACCACCAGGCTTATGTAGACAAATTGAATGCCGCTGTTGCAGGAACGGAATGGGAGAAGAAAAAAATCGGAGAAATAATTGCAAACCTAAACAAAGTTCCGGAAGAAAAAAGAGCCGCAGTTAGAAATCATGGCGGCGGACATTACAATCACACACATTTTTGGGAAATAATGGCTCCGGGTCAGCACGGACACCCTCACGGAGAAATTGCGGAAGTAATAGATGAAACATTTGGTTCGCTTGATGCTTTCAAAGAAAAATTCAAAAATGCCGCAATAGGACAATTCGGTTCAGGATGGGCTTGGCTTGTTGTTTCAAATAAAAAACTCGAAATCGTTGCAACTCCAAATCAAGATAACCCGCTCACAAACGGAAAAATTCCAATCCTTGGAGTAGATGTTTGGGAGCATAGTTATTATTTGAAATACCAAAACAAAAGACCAGATTACTTGGACGCGTTTTTCAATGTGATCAATTGGGATAAGGTTGAGCAAAATTACAAGCAGGCAATGAAGTGACTTTCGTTGCCCCATAAATATTTTACTTTGGTAAAACCCAACTTTTTTAATTCATTCAGGCTTAATACTAAAGTGATTTTTGATGAAATTCTTCCTTGACTCTGCAATCCTCAGCGAAATAGAAACCGTTTACAATGCCGGTGTTTGCGATGGAATTACAATGAATCCTTCGCTTGTGAAAAAAGCAGTTGATACCGCAAAGGAAAAAGGCGAACAAATGAGCCTTGAGAAATACATCAAAAAAGCACTCACCATTGCAAAAGGAACTCCTGTTTCTTTAGAAGTAACAGAACTTGATGCAAAAGGAATGATTGCGCAGGGAAAAAAATTGTACAAAAAATTCAATCTTGTTGCAAAAAATGTTTACATTAAAATTCCTGTAAATACTTCTTTCCCAAATGAAAAAGGAAAAGAATTTGATGGTTTGATTGCAATCAAGGAATTGCACAAATCAAAAATACCCGTAAACTGTACGCTTATTTTTACTCCAGAGCAAGCGCTTGCGGCCGCAAAAGCAGGTGCGAACTTTGTAAGCCCGTTTGCAGGGAGAATTGATGATCTTCTGCGAAAAGAAAAGGGAGATAAGTTTGATAAAACCAATTATTTTCCGGTAGAAGGAATTGAAAATAACGGAAAAATAATGAATGACAATGGAATTAGTTCAGGAGTTGATTTAGTTTCAGAATGCGTGCAAATATTCAAAAATTATAATATTAAATCAGAAGTATTGGCTGCTTCACTTAGAAACGCACGCCAAGTGAGAGAATGCGCTTTGGTCGGAGCGGACATTGCAACAATGCCTTTCAGTGTTTTCAAGGAATTGTTCTCACACAAATTAACACAAGAAGGAATGGTTTCATTTACAAATGATACTCCAAAAGAATTCAAAAAACTTGTTTAGGTGCTTATTTGAAAATTGGTTTTATCGGATTAGGTAGGATGGGAAGCAGGATGGCTGAAAGGCTTCTCAAAAAAAGGCATAAACTTGTTCTTTACGCACGCGACCAAAAATCACTGAAACCATTTGAGAAAAAAGGGGCAGTAGCAACAAAATCATATGCTGAATTTGCGGAAAAGCTGGGAAACCACAAAATAATTTTCATAATGGTTCCACAAGGCAGAGCGGTTAATGATGTAATTAAAAAACTTTTTCCTTTCCTTTTTCGCGGCGACATCATAATTGATGGCGGAAACTCATTTTATAAAGATTCCATGAGCCGCGCGAAAAAGCTTGCAAAAAAAGGAGTTAGCTTTCTTGATGTTGGAATTTCAGGCGGTTTGGATGGGGCAAAAAAAGGAGCCTCTATAATGGTTGGCGGAAAAAAAAGCGCCTTCAAAAAAACTGAGAGATTATTCAAAGATTTAGCCGTGAAAAATGGTTATGCGTGGGTAGGGGAATCAGGAGCAGGACATTTTGTGAAAATGATCCATAATGGGATTGAGTACTCGCTTCTCCAATCCTACGCCGAGGGATATGCACTCCTTGAAAAAAGCAGGTTCAACATAGATTTACTGGAAGTCACAAGAGTTTATATGAATGGTTCAGTGATTAGAAGCTGGCTCATTAATCTGTTGGCCTTGGCACTTAAAAAGGATCCAAAGCTTAAAAGTCAAACGGGAATTATAGGTGGCGGGACCACTGGAAAATGGGCTCTAAATGCGGCAAAAGAGTACAAATTCAAAATGCCAATGTTGAAATATGCTCTTATTGCTAGAAAGAGGTCTCATAAAAACCAAGATTTTTCCTCTAAAGTTGTCTCGGCTTTGAGGTTAGAATTTGGCGGACATTTGCCGCCGAAAAAATAGCGTGATAAAATGAACGTTAACCACTGCAAAAATTATGAGGAGATGAGCGAAAAAGCAGCTAAGATTGTTTTTGAACGCGCTTCCTCGGCGAAAAAGCAATTCTCAATTGCAATTTCAGGAGGGGATTCCATTAAAGGGCTTCTGAGAATTCTTGGGGAAAAGAAACCTAAATGGCCGCACGTAAATGTTTTCATGGTGGATGAAAGAGCGGTTTCTGTGAACAGCCCAGAAAGCAATTTCGAACAAGCACGGGAACTTTTCTTTTCAAAATCTCCCGAAATCCATGCTCATGCACTGGATTTGAAAAAAGGAGCAAAAGAATACAGCAATAGGTTTATGGAAATTACAAAGGGCAAGGTTGATTTGATTGTGTTAGGCGTTGGAGAAGATGGGCATATTGCCTCATTATTCCCAAACAAACCATCTCTTGATTACAAAGAAGAAGGATATCTCGAAATCTCTGACTCGCCAAAGCCACCGAAAAAAAGATTTTCACTTTCAGTGAAAACCATTCAAAATGCTCAAAGCTCAATAATCCTATTTGCATCAGAATCAAAAAAACCCGCATTTAAGAGGTTTATGGACGAAGAGGCAAGTTATCAAGATTGTCCCGCAAAGATAATAAGAGGAAACAAAAATGTTTCTGTATTCACGGTTTTTGGGGGCTCATAATGCAGGACAATTTTTCAATAGTAATACTTGGCGCCACAGGAGATCTTGCAAAAAAAAAGCTTTTTCCTGCAATTTACAGGTTAATGCAAACAAGAAAAATTGGAAAAAAATTTTCTGTGATAGCAGCATCAAGAAGAAATTATGATAAAGAAGGTTTTTTGGGGTTTGTGAAACCGCACATAAAAAATCTCAATAAAAAAACCTGGAAAGATTTTGCAAAAAGAGTTTACTACGAAAGAATTGATTTTGATGAAGATGATGGATTCAGGCAACTAGGTTTTTTTCTTACGAGTTCGGAAAAGAAGCACAATACACACGGCAATACCTTGTTTTACCTTGCAACGCTTCCAAACCACTTTAAAAACATTGCACAAAAATTAAAAAAATACTGCATAAACAAAAATGGGTTCACGCGTGTTGTTTTTGAAAAGCCTTTTGGAAATGATGAGCAGAGCGCAAAGAAGCTCAATCACGAGGTTAGTAAAGTTTTTTCGGAGAAACAGATTTTTAGAGTAGATCATTATCTCGGAAAGGATCTTGTACAGAATATCTCAATAATAAGGGGCACAAACAGGCTTTTCACCCCGCTTTGGAACAGCGAAAATGTTGATCATGTACAGATAAACCTTATAGAGAACTTTGGTGTGGAAAATAGGGGTAACTTTTATGATAATCAAGGCGCACTTAAGGACGTTGCTCAAAGTCATCTCCTCCAATTGCTATGCCTCATTGGAATGGAAATTCCGAGCAATCTTGATGCAAGCAGCATTAGGCAGGAAAAAGTCAAATTATTAAAAGCCGTAAGAAAAATAAGGAAGCAGGATGTTGTTTTGGGCCAATACAAGGGATATAGCAAGGAGTCCGGCGTGAAACAAAACTCAAAAACTGAAACTTTTTTTGCTGTAAAACTTTATGTGGAAAATAAAAGATGGAAAGGAACACCATTCTATCTAAGATCCGGAAAAAGTCTTGCCAAAACATTTGCATCGATTTATATTCAGTTCAAGGGTCTCAACAAAACTATTTTCAATGGCGAGAAGATAGAGCCAAATTATATAGTAATACAAATTCAGCCGGATGATGGAATGCTTGTAAAAATCAACGGAAAGTTGCCTGGGAAAAAAATGAAAATCACACCCATGAAGCTAACTTTTTCCCACGAACGTTCTTTCAAACCCAATACCACAGAAGCGTATGAAACAATTGTATATGATGCCTTGGAAGGCGACCAGTCAGCCTTTATAAGATCAGATGAAATAATTCAGTCTTGGAAAATAATTGATTGGATAACTAAAAACAAACCCAAGGTTTTTGGATATACAAAAGGGAGTTTTGGCCCAAAGAAAGCTGACAAATTTCTTCTAAAGGACAAAAGGGAATGGTTTAACAAGATTGAAAATGTGGCTCAATAAACCTAAATTTTTTCCAAAAAATTAATCGCCAATCTCAATCCGAAACCAGAACCGTCTTTTGGCATGTAATCTTTTGGTTCTTCAAGCATTGCGGTTCCGGCAACATCCAAATGAATGAAAGGTGTTTCTCCCACGAATTTTGTTAAAAACGCGCCCCCAAAAATTGTTCCATTGTACCTTGTTTTTCCGATGGACCGTAAATCGCCTCTATCCCCTTTAGTTTCATCCAGATATTCCTCAAAAAGCGGCAATCTCCAAACCCTTTCATAAGCATCCATGCCAGAATCAAACATCAATGAAGCATATTTATCACTGTTGGAAATCATTCCGGCGCAATGAGATCCAAAAGTTCCCATAACAGCACCGGTTAGTGTTGAGTATTCAACTATCAACTCCGGCTTGAAAGTTTTATTCCCGTAAGCAAGTGCGTCCCCCAAAACAAGCCTTCCTTCCGCATCGGTGTTCAGGTTTTCAACAGTTAATCCAGAATAGGATTTCAAAACATCGCCCGGTCTTTGCGAATTGGAATCAACAAGGTTTTCCGCGCACGCCATTAACACAACAATATTTTTTTTCATGTTAAGTTCTGAAGCAGTTTTTATTATTCCAAGAACTGTTGCCGCGCCGGCCATGTCCATGCGCATATCCTTCATTGATTCCCCGACCTTAATGTTAAGTCCTCCCGAATCAAAAGTAATTCCTTTTCCAACAAACATGATTTTTTTCGAGGATGCTTTGTCGCCATTGTATTCAAGTATAATCAATCTCGGCGGAACAACAGCCCCTTGGCCAACACCAAGCAACAGGTTCATGCCAAGCCTTTTCAAATCTTTTTTTTGGAGAACGCTGAACTTTAATTTTGCCTTTTGTGCAACTTTTCTAGAAAATTTTTCAAGTAATTCCGGAGTAACAACATTACTATTATCGCTGACAAGATCCCTCACCAAAAAAACATTCGCGCAAACTGTAATGGTTTCATGGAGCCTTTTTGAAAAAACCTCAGCCTTTTTCGGAAAAGAAATGTGCTTCAATTCAAAGTTTTTTTCGTCTTTATTTTTGTATTTGTCAAAAGAATAATTTCCCAATAAAGCTCCTTCAAGCATTGCATTACAAATTTTTTCATCCGGAGTTCCAATCAAAAAATGAAGAACAGGAATCTGGAATGCTGCAGCGATTTTTGCCGCCTTGGCGCCTGCGCGCCTGTAATAATCAATTTTAACATCCTTTTTCAGGCCAAGACCTATTACAACAGTGCTTTTGTCCGCAATGTAAACTCCCTCAAGTTTTTTCCCCTTAAAATGTTTTGGCGCGCCGTGAAAAGGAACCTTGTCATCTTCGAAAACAAGAGCCATTTCCAAAGAATCTTTTGGCCTTTCCCCGAAAATAAGTTTGCTCATACTAAAATGGTTTGATGAAACCTTTTTTAACCAAACGACACCAAAACCTCCAATAGTTAGCCTTTTTAATAAGAAAAAGCTTATTTTTCAAAATGGCGAATGTTGATTTTAGCGGGGTCTTGGGCGGCAAAAAAACTCCGAAAGACACTGAAAAAAAACAGGAAAAACAAGATTTATCCGACAGAAAAGATCTTTCCGAGGAAGACACAGAACCTGTTCCAAGACAGGAAAAATCTCTTTCAAATGCAGAGCTTGAGAGCAAAATCAGAAAACTTGAGGAAGAGCTGAGAAAATTTTCGGAAAAACCAAAAGAAGAACGGGAAGAGCAGAGCGAAAATTTTGAGTTTAAAAAAATTACCGAACAGATAAAACAAAAAGTAAAAGAGGGCGCGGGAACAGGAAGCGGTTTTAACGAATCCGCAATTGCACAGGCATTGAAAGAGCCAACGCAAAAAAAAGAAGCTGCTTTGTCAAAAACCGGAAAAAAAATTAATCCGATTGAAAGAGTTCAATCCGGAGTTTTTGGCT
>DASRUN010000007.1:0-29775 GCA_035655435.1 archaeon
GCGTGCAGAAGAATTATTGGAAACAACAAATTGTGAGTTTGGAATGATTGGAAGATCCGCTATGGCAAATCCTTTTATTTTCCGCGAAATAAACGAGTGGTTTGAAAACAAAGCAGAGTGGAAACCGGAAGCACAGGATAAAATAAATTGTTTTTTTGATTATTACGAGCAATGCAAAAGGTTTGACATGATTAAGGTTGCGGATCTGAAGAGCAAGGCCATTCAATTGACCAAGGGAATTGAATTCACGAAAAATACAAGAGTGAAATTAATCGGGGCAAAGAGCATTGAGGAAATAACAGAAGCGTTAAATGAATTCAGAGGAATTATTTCAGTTTCTGTTTAAAGAAATTCGGCTATTTTGTCGCGGAACATTTCTTTTGGCATTGCGCCGAAGAATTCGCCTATTTTTTCGCCTTTTTCAAACACCAAAAAAGCCGGAATTGACATTATGCCATATTTTTGTGCGGTTTCAGGATTTTCATCGGTGTTCATTTTTGCAAACTCAAGCTTTCCTTTAAAATCTTTTGAGAGTTCTTCAAAAAGCGGCGATGACATTCTGCACGGCCCGCACCAGGAGGCCCAAAAGTCAATTATTACTTTGTCTTTTTTTATGAAAGCATCAAAATCGGAATCACTAAGTTCTTTTACCATCAAACCACCTGCAATAATTGGAAACTAAAGTAATATATAACGATTATTCCAAATCAATAATCGGGGTTCAAATGGCATGGGGAATACATAAAGAAAGGAGACCGTACATCAGACCGGAACATCTTATGCACGCCGATACAAGACAGATAATAGAGCATGTGTCCAAAGCCAATGATACGGAGATTCAGCGAATAATAGAGGATCACTTGGAGTTAGGTAGGGATCAATCTGGAAAAGCACTTGTTGATATGGCGGTAGCGGAAAGAAATAATAGAATTTTTAAAACAAAAACATGGACATTACACAGTGATGAAAAATAATGAAAGAGGATACGAGCGATTTGCACAAAAAGATTTTGAATAATATGGAAGCGGAAGCAAACCATATTGGAAAAAGCATGGATGAGCACGAAGAAAAAACCAAGCTTTTGATGGCACCGAAAAAGGGATTTTTCCAAAAAATTATCGACTTTTTCTCGGGGAAATAAATGAGATATTGGGAGTTGGATTTTGCGCGCGGAATCGCCATTGCAATGATGGTTGTTTTTCACTTTCTTTTTGATTTGAATTATTTGGGTTTTGCAAAAATTTCCCTTTACGAGGGTTTGTTTGGAATCTGGCAGAAATTAATTGCTTCGCTTTTTTTGTTTATAGTTGGAGTAGTAATTGCGGTAAAGTATTCGCAGGATGGGGGAAATTTTTGGAAAAATTCTTTGAAGCGCGCGGAAATTATTTTCGGCGCGGCATTGATTGTAACAATAGGAACGTTTGCTTTTTTTCCGCAAGAGTTTATTTATTTTGGAATTTTGCATTTGATCGCGGTTTCGATTTTGATTTCAATACCGCTTGCAAGATATAAATACTTGAATCTTATTTTGGGTTTGGTTCTGATTGCAATTCCGTTGTTTGTGAACACTTTCGAATTTGAAATTCCTTTTTTGGTTTGGGTTGGACTGGCGACTCCTATTCCAACATTTGATTTTTTTCCTTTGATCCCTTGGTTTGGAGTCGTGCTTCTTGGAATTGCTACGGGAAACTTTTTTTACGGGAATGAAAATCCAAAAATTGTTTTTGTTGAGCCAAAGAACAGATTCAGTGAATTTTTTGTTTTTTTGGGAAAGAATTCGTTTGCTATTTATTTGGTGCATCAGCCGGTCTTGTTTGGGGCACTTTACATTATTTCAAGCATATAACTAACAAAAAACATTATTAAGAAAGGCAACAGTATTGATTTATGGCAAGACGTGGTAAATCGGATTGGAGCGAAAATCCACTTGGATTTATAGGAAAAAGAGAAGGGTACGGCCTTAATTATACTAGCAAAAGAAAGCTTGGGCTTGAAGCGTTTAACGATCCTGAAATAGCCGCCCGTGAACATCCGGAAGAACTTGAACACAGGCTTTCTAGAGCACAAGAATTTGAGATCAGGATGAATCGCAACATTGAGTCAGTGAACAGGACTTGGAATTCGGGGTCGCGTAAACTTCGAAGTGAAGAATTAAGTTTTTTAAGAGAAAAAATCGCCATAATTGGAAGAGTTATCGGGCTTATCGAGGCAGACTTGTATTTTGCCGAACAAATGGCTGAACAAATGGGAAACACGACAAAAATGAGGGAAACCGGTGAAAAAAGGAAGAGAATAGAACAACAAAAAGCTGATATTAAAAAAATAGAGGAAAACATAAATAGGTTACACCAAGCATAGTTTGTCCACTTAATAAAGGATATTAAAAGTTTCGCAGTAGATATCTCAATGCAGGTGGGTTTGAATTGAAAATAGGCATAATTGGATACGGAAATATGGGAAAAATAATTGAAAAAATTGCTCTTGAAAGAGGTCACGAAATATCCACTATTATAGACCCAAAAAACCCAAAAGCTACGCACACTGAAATCAGTAAAGAATCATTAAAAGATACCGATGTGGCCATTGATTTTACATCCCCACAAAGCGCTCTAAAAAACATTGAAAAAACTTCATCGCTGAGAAAAAATCTGGTTGTCGGAACAACGGGATGGTATGACCAACTCGAAAAAGCAAGGCAAATTGTCGCAAAAAACAAGACAGGACTTATTTACGCCTCAAATTTTTCCATAGGCATGAATATCTTCTCTCGAATAGTAGAAAATTCCGCAAAAATAATAGATAATTTTGACCAATATGATGTTGGAGGAATAGAATTACACCATAATAAAAAAGCCGATAGCCCGGGGGGAACCGCAAAGGCACTTGCGGAAATAATTAAGAAAAATATAAAAAGGAAAAATAAGATTGTCTACGAAATGGTCGATGGTCAAATAAAACCGGAAGAACTTCATTTTGCAAGTGCCAGAATAGGTTTCATTCCCGGCACGCATAAAATAATCATGGATTCCAATGCCGACACTATAGAATTGACACATACCGCAAGAAATAGAGATGGTTTCGCATTGGGAGCGATTTTTGCGGCAGAATGGATACGAAAAAAAACGGGTTTTTATTCGGTAGATGATTTTATGGATGAACTCATGAAGAAAGGTGTAACAAAATGAATGTTTCAGGAGTCTATACTGCAATGGTGACGCCATTCAAAAACAACAAGGTTGATTTTGAGGGATTTAGAAAAAACGTTGAATTTCAAATCAAAAATGGAGTGGATGGAATAGTTCCTATCGGAACAACAGGGGAAGCCCCAACTCTTTCTCATGAAGAAAAAGAACAGTTAATCAAAACCGCGGTTAAAACAGCAAAAGGAAAAGTAAATGTTATGATTGGAACCGGAAGTTATTCCACTAGCCAAACAATTGAGAACACAAAAATGGCAAAAGAATTGGGAGCTGATATGGCACTCATAGTTACTCCTTATTATAACAAGCCCACGCAGGAAGGATTGTATAGACACTTCAAGGCTATTACAGAAGAGGTTGATTTTCCTGTTTTTGTTTATAATATTAAGGGCAGAACAGGACAGAATATTGAAACACCCACGCTAAGGAGGATAGTTGATCTTCCCAATATAATTGGAGTCAAAGAGGCATCGGGAGACATTAACCAAATGTGCGATGTCATCAATACCATATGCTCTGATCATGAGACTTTTAGTGTAATGAGCGGGGATGACGGATTAACGGTTCCGCTAATGGTCTTGGGCGGAAAGGGAGTAATATCTGTTGTCAGCAATATCGTTCCCGCAAAAGTGGTTGAAATGGTAAAATATGGCTTGGAAAATGATTTTGTTAACGCCAGAAGAATTCATTATGAGCTCCTCCCAATTTTTAAGGGAGCATTCATTGAAACTAACCCAATTCCCATAAAAGAAGCGATGAATATGCTTGGAATGCCTGCCGGAGAATGCAGACTCCCGCTTTGTGAAATGGGACCCGAAAATAGGGAAAAACTCAAAGAAATTCTAAAACAAATGAATCTCATTAAATAAGTTGCACCAATTTTTATATCAAGGAATGACAAAAATGAACATGTGGAAATCAGTAAAACAGCTTGAGAACAAAAACGGCATTTTGTACTTTGACGGAGCAAACACCATTGAACTTGCCGAAAAATTCGGAACACCACTTTACGTGTACAGCGAAACCAGAATTAGGGAAAATTACAGGAGACTTGTGAAAGCATACACAAAATATTACAAAAAATTCAGGGTTTATTATGCAATCAAGGCAAATAACAATCCCGCGGTTGTCAGCGTTCTTAGAAGCGAAGGATGCGGAGCTGATTGTTCCGGGGTTCCTGAAATAAAAATTGCAAGAGGATCAAACATTAAAGAATCTGACATTCTTTATTCAGGAGTTTACAATTCAAATGAAGAGCTTAAGTATGCTGTTGAAACAAATGCAAGAATAAACCTTGAGGATATCAGCCAACTAGAAAGACTTGCAAAAATGAAGGTTCCGGAATTTTTATGTTTTAGAATTAATCCCGGCATGGGGGAAAGCGGGGAGGAAGGATTGATTTTTGCGGGATCCGACGCAAAATTTGGAATAATTGAACGGGATGTTGAAAGAGCTTATGTGATGGCAAAAGAATTGGGCGTCAAAAGATTCGGGATTCACATGATGACCGGATCCAATATTCTCAAACCGGATTATTTTGAACAGGTTGTGGAAAAATTATTGGATATTGCAGGGCCTATTTCAAAAAAACTTGGAATAGAATTTGAATTCATTGATATTGGGGGATCACTTGGAGTTCCGTATAAACCCGAGCAGGAAGAACTTGATATTGACGAGGTTGCAAAAAGAGTTGTAAAAAAATTCAAAGAAAAACTCAAGGAGTATGATATGGGAGAGCCATATTTGATTCATGAACCCGGGAGGTATCTTGTTTGCGATGCCGGAATTCTCATTACTAAAGTTACTTCGATTAAAAACGGTTATAAAAAATTCATTGGCGTTGATGCCGGAATGCACACCCTTTTGAGGCCCGCGATTTATGGTTCGTATCACCACATATTTTATGCGAATAATCTAAAAGCGGAAGAAAATGAAAAAGTCAATGTTGTCGGGCAGATTTGCGAGAATACGGATCAGCTTGCAAAGGATAGAATGCTTTCTTCCAAAATACAAGTCGGGGATGTGCTTGTTTTGCTGGATGCCGGATCATATGGTTTTGGAATGAGCTCACAGTATAATACAAGGGAACGCCCTGCGGAAGTTCTTGTGAATAACGGAAAGTCCGAAATTATAAGGGAAAGAGAACTTTATGATGCACTTGTAAGGGGCGTTCATGTTCCCGAAAGGCTAAAATAATTTGCGGGAATTGGAGTTTATATGAAAATAGAAGCAAGCAATAGAATCAAGGGTTTTGGCGGATATGCATTCGCGGAAGTGGACAAGTTAATCGATGAACTGAAAGGAAAGGGAATAGATCCGATTGATTTTGGAGTTGGAGACCCTACAATCCCGACACCGGAGTTTATTAGAAATGCTGGAAAGGACGCAATTGAGAAAAGAAAATCAAGCGGTTACCCAAGTTATATTGGAAGTTTGGAATTTAGGAATGCTGTTTCAAAATGGATTCAAAAAAGATTTAATGTAAAAATTGACCCTGGCAAAGAATTATGTTCAAATATCGGTTCGAAAGAAGCGGTTTTTAATTTTCCAGAAGCATTTGTGAATCCCGGAGATTATGTTATTATACCAAATCCCGGCTACCCACCCTATGAGAGGGGAACGCTTTTTGCTGAAGGAAAAGTCCATTACACGAATTTACTTGTTGAAAATAATTTTTTCCCAGTACTCTCAGAAATCCCAAATAATATTGCAAAGAAGGCAAAGATAATGTGGATTAATTACCCAAATAGTCCAAGCGGAAAAAATGCTACAAAAAAATTTTATAAGGAAATTGTTGATTTTGGGCACGATAATGAAATTATAATAGCTTCAGATGAGGCTTACACGGAGCTCTATTTTGGAGAAAAACCCATTTCAATTCTCGAGGTTGAGAAAGAAGGAGTTGTTGTTATTAATTCACTTTCAAAGAGAAGCGCCATGACAGGCTGGAGAGTTGGCTGGCTTGCAGGCGATGAAAACATAATAAGCGTTTACAAAAAACTGAAGACAAATATTGATTCGGGAACGCCTACTTTTGTACAGGATGCGGCAATAGCGGCTTACAGTGATGAAAAACATGTTGAGGAAATGAGAAAAGAGTACAAGGAAAAAAGAGACATACTTGTTGAGGCGCTTACAGGAATAGGGTTGGATAATTGTTCCCCTGAATCCACTATTTATCTCTGGCAGAAAGTTCCGGACGGCATGGACTCAGTAAAGTTTGCAAAAAAACTTCTGGATCCCAAAACAGCAATAGTTTCTACTCCCGGAGAATGGATTTCCACAACAGCAAACGGAGTGAATCCGGGAAAGAATTATGTGAGGTTTGCGCTTGTTCCCTCAATAGAGGATACTAAAAAAGCGGCACAAAAAATTTTAGATCTTAAATTTTGAAAAAATTTATCTAAAAAATTATGAATGGTTTTAATATTCTTTACGCGGGTTAGTACTAGCATGGCAATCGAATTTTTTGCGGACCCGGAATTAAACCAATTTGTAATTGTAGTGGGAGCCGGGCTGGTTGCGGCAATAATAATTTACTTTGCAATGAGGAATTTTCTGCCAAAGCTCGTGGAAAAAACGAGTTTTGTGAGGAAAGGCCTGGCAAATTCGATTCCAAAACCTGTTTTTCTCCTTGTTTTTCTTGCTGGATTGTCCTATGGTTTAAGGTCGCTTACAATATTGAATCCTTATGAACAGCTTATTTCAGACGCTTTTTTTGCATCAGCTGTTCTTATCAGCGCGTATGCGTTTGCTTCGCTTACAAAAGAAGGAATTATAGGCTGGCTTAAGGCAAAAAAAGGGTTGAAAAACCCGCCGAAAATTATAAGCAAAATAGTTGCGGCTGTAATTTATCTCATTGGAATTTCCATAATATTGATTCATTTTAATGTTGAAGTAACTCCGTTGATTGCAACCCTTGGAATTGGTGGAATTGCAATTGGATTGGCTTTACAAGGCACTCTTTCAAATTTTTTTGCGGGACTTAATGTGATCAGCGATAAACCTGTAAGGGTTGGGGATTTTGTGGAAGTGGAAGTAGGATCCAAAGAACCTTTGCTTGGATGGGTTGAGGATATTGGCTGGAGAACCACAAAAATCAAAACCGAAGCGCTTAACATTGTTGTTGTTCCGAACGCGAAGCTTGCCGAGAGCGTGATAACAAATTATTCAATACCGGATGAAGAAGTGGTGATTTTTATTCCATGCGGTGTTTCTTATGAATCTGATCTTGATCTGGTTGAAAAAGTAACTCTTGAAACTGTTGATTATTTTAAGGAAATAAATCCGAATGTGCTAAAAGAGTCGAAGGCTTCTTTTAGGTTAAGGGAGTTCGGGGATTCAAACATTAATTTCAGGATTTATTTCAGCATTCTTGGCTTCACAAACCAATACAAAATCAGGAATGATTTCATGAAAGAATTGAAGAAAAGATTTGACAAGGCCGGAATAGAAATGAGCTGGCCGATAAGGAAAATTTATAATTTCACTCCGACAGGAAAAAAATAAAAAAATTATTTCGGCAAAGTATTCTGATGGTTTGCCCTTCCGGGTTTCCATGATTCAGGAACCTGCAGACCGGGCTTTACCAATGCTCCAAATAATGAGACAGAACTTCCGAAAGTTTCGTGTACCGTGAATTCATTGTTAATTATGAATGTGTGTATATCGCCATATCTTCTCATTAGAGGGTGTGAAGTGAACGCAGGATACATTGCGTTCTCCCCATAATCATACCATTCCCTTCCGCCATGCTTAGCTGAGGGCCCGTAAACTGTAATGCCGGGCATTGTTCTTTTCCCTTCAAGCATAAATGCCAAAGTATCATGGTGCAGCGTATCAATAGGACTTACACTTCCCAAACCACTTATCCAAACCATTCCATTTGGATTTGCCCCCAACACAAAATCGGCTGTGAGGCTCATTGTATTGAAATATTGTTGCTGTTTTTGTGCATCAACATTCCCAATTCTGTTCAAAGTATATATTGGAGCCAGAGTGTTACCATTTGCGGTTGCCAAACCATAATCAACCCCGCCCCCATGCCTGGAATTGCGGTAAGCGAAAGTATTCTGAATATTAGTTATGTTAGTTTCTGCCCCCCGACTTAAGTACAGAATGGCACCGTCATAATAAAGTTGATTTACATTCGGACTTTTTAGGTATGAAACAATCTGGTCTGCCATTATGGGTTGGTCGGAAGGCAAATCATATGCCGTGTTCCAATATTCCCGCAGCCAAATTTGGACCGAATTATTTCCACCGGTATTGCCGGCAATTTTTTGCGCCCAAGCATTTTCAAAAGCATCCTTATATTCTTGCTCGCCTGTAAGCGCATATAATTCTCCTGCAGCATAATAGAAAGGCCCGCCAATCTCCCAAGTTACACCATTTGCAATTGCATAATCATAAGCATCAATTGCCCTTTGCTTTAACTCATCCGATTTTTGTTGGTTGTAAGGCTGAACTAATCTGGAGGCTTGTGCAAACATTCCTGCCACTCTTGCAGTATGAACAGGATCAACTGCAAAAGCCCAGTATGGAAATGCATCTGTTTCAGCGAATCCTCTAAGAGGATGTCTGTAAGATTCAACTCTTGGGCGAACGCCGCCGTTTTCTTCCTGCAATTGTTCCCACGCAGAAACACCCCATAATGCTTCATCCAATAAATCAGGTATTCCGTTTCCTGATTCAGGAATGTTCAATTCGCCATCGTAAAAAGCCGCTGGGTTTAATTCAAAAACCCTCATTAACTGTCTCGATACCTTTTCATGTCTGCTGCTTTGGTCAAAATCACCCGCATCATGGAATCCTCCCTGTAAACTTCTCTGGCCTGTTTGCGGTGTTTTCTGCGGAAGGAACTGAGATTCCGTCGGATCGGGGCCGTCATAGGTATAAATTGGATAAGGTTTGGTTGGATCAGCAGGATCTACTTTGTGATCAGGCGGATGTGCACACCAATCAGTGTAAGCACATTGCAAATCCCTTCCCCAGCGATTGTGGAATAGTGCGCGACTTGTAACATAAAAAGCCTTGAGTGCACCAAGCTCGCTCACCATTGTCCTATATGAAACTCCAACTCCTGGAATATAAACTCTATAATATGTTGTGTCATTTTGCGGAACCGAAGCAAGGCTTATTTCCCGTACTTCAGAACCGGCATCCGCATCAAAATCCCTTCTCAATGTAATTGGCAAATTATCTCTGACAGGAGTTCTTGCATTTAGAGGATTTGTTTGTTCTCCCAAAACTTTTGCTGAAGTTGAAAAACCTGTGAATGGAATACCGCCCCCATCACCCATCCACCATCCAACATAAGCGTATCTCTCTGTTGCCCTTGGGTTGTAGCCAACTTGGTTTACCTGAATTATTGGAGTTTCCAAATATTTGTCGCTGTAAGGAAGAATGAATGAAATATTTTTCGGCCCGGAAATTTCGAGAACTTCATTGCTTCCAATATTCTCGTTCAGTTTTAGATATATGTAATGATCAACATCTAGCAAATGATCGTTTGTGGCTCCTCCCCCATAATAAAAATTCCCAATCGGCAAAGAATTCCTGTAAATATTTGAAACGGTTAATTGCGATCCGTTGTTTCTTCTAACTGTCCATGGACCGCTTTGCCATGTTTGTCCATCATAATTCACTAGCTCCTCAACACCTTTATCAAGGTTATTGGTTACTTGTGAAAAAGATTGCACTCTTTTATTTTCCAGAATCAGCAAAAGAATGTTAGGGGCAACAAGGTGAGCAGACCTTAATGGTGTATTCAAATGTGTTCCGTCTCCGCCCAATGTTTTTGCATAATAACCGCCAAGTGTTTTTGCGTACGCTCTTCCATACTTGCTCGAACTTGTCTCTTTGACCATGAAAAAAGCATCAGTTGCCGCGGAAATATTTGTTGCGGTAAAAGTAGTTGTTGTTCCTGAAACTGTTCCAATAAGTTTTATTTTTGTCGGATCTGAAAATAAATCCGGTTCGGGCATAATATAAATTTTGTATTCGGTTGCTCCCACAAAAGAATTCCATGACAATCTTACGCTGTTGGATGTTACTTGACTTGGTGAGATGGAAACACTTTCAATTCCCAAAACGCTGCACACCCTGAAATTTCTGGAAATAAGAATAAGATCGGAAAGTGTAACTGTTGGAATGGAAGTGCTCTTGTTAATATTTGCCGTTGAATCATTGGTTCCAATTTTTGTGGCAACCAAAATCATATCCAATAGATTGACTTTGCCGTCGGCATTGAGATCGTAGCAGTCAGTGGATGCGGCATGAGCGAACGCAGAAAAGAAAAGTAAAAATGCGAAGATAAAGGAGGCTATTGTCCGGATATTTCCCATACTAAGAGAAAATAGCTGTTGTAATATATAAGGATAATTCGGAAAAATAAGACGGTAAAATTTAGCTAAATTCTCTGATTTAAGAAGCTTTTATAAAAGTATAGAAAATCATTATATTAGTCAATAACTGGCTAAAAATGCCTTTTTTGCCGGGGTAGCTCAGCAGGTAGAGCATCTGGCTGTTAACCAGAGGGTCGGTGGTTCAAATCCACCCTTCGGCGCTCATTTTAAAGAAAAATTCAAATTCAAAAATCCAACAAATTTGATTTAGCCGGTTTTTGGGCACGCGAAAGGTTTTATAATAAAAAAAATCCTTATGAATGAATGGATAATTCAAAAAACGCGAATTCAAACGCAATGAACATTTCAAAAGAAATTGTTTTTTCCGCACTTATTGGAGTAAGTGTTATAATTGCAGGATTGGCGTTTTATTTTTCAGGATTAAGGGGCGCGGATTTGCTTCAAACCAATGGTTTGGACGGAGCAATAATGCTGTTCGCTTCTATTCCCGCAATAATTTTTTTCATCTCATTTCCTATTGCTTTTGGAATTGTTTCTTTTTTGGTTTTGAAACTGGAGAAAAATGAGGTTTACAAAATATCTTTTCCGGGAATTTTTTTGGGTTTAATTATCGTGCTTTTTTTCAATGGAATAAATTTTGAGGGAATTCTTTTTTCGATTTTTTATCTTGCCTCATTTGCGGTTTTGATTGAAACCGCGTATTTCAAAAAAGACGAATTGAAAAAATGGGTTAATTTCAGAACAGGGTTTGAAGCGGCAAAAAAAGCTTTTTTTGTAATTGCAATTGGATTATTTTTGACAACAGCTTTTGATGGGCTTGCACATCAGGAAGAGTATGCGGAAAAATTAGGAGAAAAAATTATAGAGCTTTCCACCGGGGAAGCAGGCCTTGATGAAGAGGCAATTGAAATAAATGCCGATCTTCTTTTGGAAAACCAACAAAGTGCAATTCAAGCAATTACGAGTTTGTCTCAGTATCAGGTTTTGAAGGAAAAAAATGATCCTGATGTGAGAATTTTTGTAAGCACAATGGAAATTGTTGAGGGAGAAATTTTCAGCGAGGAAACAAGAGAGAAAGCAATTGCACAAATCCGCGAGGCGCAAAAGAAGAATATGCAGCGATTGACCTTTGATTATTTGCGCGAACAAAGCCCTTTGCTGGATGCAACTGCAAAATATTATTGGCTTTTGAATGCATTCAGCATTGCGTTCCTTTTCCTCTTTTACACTAACATTTTAGGCGCAAATCTTTCGGGTTTGTTTACTGCGCTCTTGGAAAGGGTTTTGGGCAAAGGCAATAAGGTTTATTAAGTGGAAAATGCTTTTGGATTAGTGATTTGAAATGAGCGATGAACATTACAAAAAATTTAAGGAACATAAAAGCGAAAGCGAGAAGCACAAAAGTCTTGCTTCGGAGAAAAGAAAGAACGCATCCACGCTGCCTCTTGTAAAGGATTTGGAAGAATGGCTTGCGCGAAGACATGATTCAATGGCTGAAAAACATTCTTCTTTGGCACGCGAACACGCGGTAAAACACGCGGAAGCAATTGAGAAGAAACACAAATTGTGAAAAAATAATTTTCAATAATATTTTCAACCAAATTTTTTTAGTACAATTTTCATTCTTTTCTTTTTTATTTCCGCTCAATTTTTTCACTCTTTCTTTTTCGTTAACGTTTTTCTTTCTTTTGAAAAGAGAAAGAAAAAGGTTAGGGCGTGCCGGAAAATGGATCAACAATAAAATTACAGCGATAACCCCTATCCTTTCTTGCTTCCGAGAATCCTCAAACATTGAGTGGATAAGTTACCGTTGCTCCCTTCCGGGCCTGGCGGGTTTGGCCTAAGCAAACAATTTCAAGGGACAGAAGGTCATTGTCAGGATAAAGCACTGGAATCCTACTGCAACCTCTCCCCCGGCTTCGGTCCCGGCGTGAAGCGGATTTCCGGTAACAAAGGACCGCTAATTCTCCAACCTAGCCCCATATATTTGGGATTTGAGAGTTTTTAAACATATAGAAAGGGCATTTTTGCAAAATGAAAATGTAAATATATGAAGTAATACTTACTATTTCGGAATGAAACCACCTAAAGCAGCAAAATATCATGTTGATAGAATAATGCGTAAATTAACGGACAGAGAGGTTAGTGAAGAACTTGCATTTAGAAAAGAACGGATGGATCGAAATCATGACGGAACTAATTTAATGACTTGGATTCCGGACCGAGGTTATGAAAAATATGATACTTTTTTTTCACACGGATTATACAACATGGGCCTTGGCAAGAGCATTGACGAAGCGCTGATAAGAATAGCGAGTAGAAAAAAAGGCACAGTAAGAATTTCTGATGACGGAGCAGGAGTAGGAAATTTTTTGAGCGAAATAAAAGGCACGCTCGCGCATATGGGAATTAAAACTAAAACCACTGCAATCGATCTTTACAATGGAGAAAAACTTGTGGAGAGACAGAGGCGCGGAGAAATTGATGAAGTTTTTTCCGGACGTTCGGAATTTTTTTTACCGAAAGAAAAACAAGACGCCATATTCTCTCTTGCCGGATCAATAAATTATACAATAAACGCGTTGAGAAAAGACACTCTTCTTAAATATGCGAACTCATTGAATAAAGGAGGCGTCTTGATGCTTGGTTTTTACTTTGCAGAAGAACCAAACATTCAGTCTCTTGCAGGCGGCGCCATACGAAAAGGACTTTCAGAAAAACCCAATTACGAAAGAAAAATGAAAATTGAAACTGAAATGCATGGAATCGAAAGAGCTTTTGAGAAAAGAGGATTCAGAGCAAAATTTTTCAAATACCCGGAAGAATTAGCGAGCCGTCTTAAACTCCCACAATGGATGCTAATACTGGAACGAATAAAGTAATTTTAATACTTTAAATCCAAATTAAAGCTATTTTAACACTTTTTATAAAAATTAAGGAGTTGTTAAGGCATATCGCGGGTTTTTCGTCAAAAAACAATAAAACAATATTTATACATAACAAATACGACTCTTTTTAGGGCTTTTTTTGGAAATAGGGCGTTAAAAAAGCGTTATACATAAAACAGAACGAATATTAAGTACTATAGCACCAATAGTAGCAGAATTGTGGTTTTTCAGTCGTAGAATTGGAGAACTTTTACGGGAGAGAGGGTGAACAAAATGAAATCATTAATAGAAAACGCAGTTACAACAGAAGCAAAAACAGCAAATGACAAATTAGATGAATTCGGTACGCCGAAAATAATGGTTATAGGTTGCGGAGGAGCAGGTTGCAACGCAGTTAATAGAATAGCAAACATGGGGGTTGCGGGAGCCCAACTTGTTGCAATCAATACTGATAAGCAGCACCTCGCAATAATCAACGATGAGCTGACAAAAATCCTCATCGGGAAGTCAGTTACAAGGGGTTTAGGCGCAGGCGGTTACCCTGAAATAGGCGCAAAAGCAGCTGAAGTAAGCAGGGGCGCTTTGGAAGAAGTATTAGAGGGAGTTGACATGCTTTTCATTTCCTGCGGAATGGGCGGAGGAACAGGAACAGGTTCAGCCCCTGTTGTTGCAGGAATCGCAAAGGAACAAGGAGCAATCGTAATCAGCATTGTAACCTATCCTTTTGCAATGGAAAAAGCCAGGTTAATTAAAGCCGAAGCAGGAATAGACGCACTCAAAGAGGTTTCAGATACAGTTGTTGTAATCGACAATAATAGGTTGGTGCAATTGGTTCCTAACTTGCCAATACAAGACGCATTCAAAGTGGCGGATGAGGTCATAGCAAGAACGGTCAGAGGAATAACAGAAACAATCACTCAGCCTTCACTAATCAACCTTGATTATGCAGATGTCCGCTCCATAATGAGCAACAAAGGGTTATCTGTAATTGCGGTTGGAGAATCAAAGGGAGTCGACAAAGTAAATGAAGTTGTTGCCGACACGCTCAAGAACGCACTTCTCGATGTTGATATCGGCGGAGCAACAGGAGCACTCATACACATTACCGGGGGACCTGCATTAACACTCGGAGAGGCAAACGCAATAGGGGAAATGCTCACCGAAAGAATTGACCCTAAAGCAGCTGTTATCTGGGGTTCAAGGGTTGACCCTACATTCGAAAATAAAATAGAGGTAATAACAATTTTCACGGGGGTAACAAGCCCGTACATAAAAGGCCCAAGCTCTGCCGCAGTCCGAAAAGAACAAAGAGGAAAAGGCGGATTCGACATGGGTTATTTGTAAATCAAAGGGAAAATTTCCCTTTGAATTTTCTTTTTTTTTATTTTTCGTTTTGTGGATTAAGCAAGTCGTATCTTAGACTTATTGTTTCTCTGTTGTAATCTTTGCTTATTTGTGGTTCGCCGTCTTTGTTTTCTTTTATGATTTTTGTTCTCCGTTGATCTTGGATTAAGTTTCTGGTGAAACCTTGTTTCACATAAAATTCAACTGATCTTTGATAAGAATCCACTATCAAAAATCTGCAACCTACTTTTTCCGCATTTTCAATGGCCAAACCCCTCACGAAGAAAAGCAGAATTGTGCCAAGTTTTTTGTTTGTGTAATTTTTGTCCACTGCCAACCTTCCTATTTTTATGGCAGGAAAATCAGAATACTCCAATGGAATACTCATTTCTTTTTTTTCTTTGTTTGAAACTCTAAGCTTATCATTAAGTGTTGTCACATAGGCCACTACTTTTTTAGTGTCTTTGAGAACTGTTACATGAGTTACATTTGCTTTTTCTTTTTGTTGTTTTAATGCATCCTCTGTGAGAAATAGAGCCAGTTCAATATCGTCTTTAGAAGTTCCGCAAGAAAAATCGGACAAGTCATGCTCGTCTGACAGTTTTTCTATCTGGATCCAGGCTATATCTTTAAAGAACTCGGCAAAATTATCCGGAGCGTTGTGTGGCAAGAACAATCACTTTTCTGAAAAAAGTCGGTAGATGGCTTTGCTTTTTTGCAGCACTGCTTCCTTTTTTTCATCATGCTTTAAGCCATCAATACTTTTCCAGAACGCCCTTGCATCTTCACCTTTAAGAACAGGTGTCGCCTCGATTGGTTTAGCCAAAAAAATCACGCTCCGAAAAACTATAACTGTGTTGCATATCTAAACAGATTAAGGCGGATTTTATATAAAATAGTATTGAGTTTAAGTTATACATAACAATAAGTTAATTTTCAGAAAAACAGTGGAAGCGCATTGATTACAAAGAGTGCCAGTATGATGTACAAAAAGAATTTTGTGATTTTTTCCTGCTTCTGTTCTTTGCTGATGTTCAAAAAACCCAAATAGGGAACGAACAATAATTTTGCCATTCTTCCTCCATCGAAAGGATGCATTGGCAAAAAGTTAATTGCCGCAACAAGGAAATTCAACAAAAAGAGCCAGAAAACAAATTCTATGAACAAGCCGATAGCAAGCGCATAAGTTGGATAAGATTCAGGAATTTGAATTGATTCATTCCTTATTCCTTCAGGAACAAAACCAAATTGCCCTATTTCATTTGGCTGGAGAGTAATTGAAATTTGCTCGGAATTTCTTTCCAGAGAAAATGTTTTTTCTTTGAGGCGATCTTTTTGCAGTTCCACAAAAAGCGCTTGCGGAGAATTAACAGCAACGCCGCTTATTCCTTTGATTAAATCCCCTTCATTTAGTTTTGCGAACGCGGGCGCGGCATAAACAGTTCCACAGAATTCTGTTTCTTCCAGAACTTTCACAACTTTAACCCCGGAAAAAAAATTATCCTGAAGCCCCGGATAAAAGTGCTCTGTTAGCGGCCCTGAAAAAGAAAGTGCGCCGAAAAGAATAATTCCCGCAAAAACCATTACAACAAGGTTTGACATTGGGCCAGCTGCCAAAAATGGGAGAACTTTTTCATCTTTTTCTTTTGCAATTTCCTTTTCATCAGGTTCGACAAACGCGCCGATTGGAAGAAAACCGAACAAAATAACTCCGGCATTTTTTATTGTAAAACCATGGCGCCTTCCAACAATACCGTGCATTCCTTCATGCACCAAAAGAATAATCAAAAGCGAAATCCACGCGTGCAATGGAGGGGTTATTGGAACCCCGGGAATTTCGACTCCCGGAATCAACGGAGCTACTCCCGGACAGCTTCTTGTTCCGATAAGATATTTCCCCACAATATCAAATGCCTGCATGAACAATGAAAAAAGAGTAAAACCGGCAAGACCCATTAATCCAAATGAAATAACTAGAAGCGGAAACATATTTCCTATCAATAAATTTGCGGAGAAAACATTTCCGAAAAAAATATCCACAGCCAAAAATGCTCCGGAGAGAACTGAGAAGCTTCCGAAAAACAAAATTATTCTTTCTCTAAGCTTTAATTTTCTGCCCCAGAAGAAGTCAACTGAAATCGCTCCAAATCCTATGATGAGACCGAGGAGCGCAAACGCATCCAATATTTTGGTGTGCTTTGCCATTCTGTCAAAAAAAGCAAGTGGCTTTTTTGTTCTGATTAGCGTAATAAGGAAAAACGTGTCGAATTTTGTAGTTTTTTTGAGTATGAAAGTTATGATTGCACAGAGAACCAAAAACCCGAGTAAGCCGGTAAAAAAGTCGATTTCAGCCAAAATAAGATCACGCAAATAATGTTTGCTCTAAGTATGAATGAAAAGTATTATTTATAAGGCTTGTTCTAAACATAGTAATTATACTAAAGTAAAAAAGTGATTGAAAATGGCTGAAACCGGGGATGCAATAAAAAAAACAAATTATGATGTCTATGATTACGTGTTCTCGTTGGAGGAACAGCTTAAAACCCTCCAAACCGAAAGGCAAATGAATTCGGCGCGAATTACACAAATGCAAATTGATTTGCAAAGGGCACAAAAAGAGCTTGCGGAAACAAAAATACCCCCTTTAGTTGTCGGAACAATAGGAGAAGTTTTGGATGAAAAAACCGCGATTGTGAAAAATTCGAATGGAATGGAATTCCTTGTAAAGGCAATCACAAATTTGAATGAAAAACTCGATGTCGGAAAAAGGGTTGCAATGAACCAAAGGAGTTTGATTATTACACAAATTTTCCCGGAGAACAAGGACTGGAGAGTAACCGCAATGGAAGTAATTGAAAAGCCCACAGCAACTTTTGAGGAAATCGGCGGATTGAAAAATGAAATTCAAGAATTAGAAGAAGCTGTAATTTTACCATTGATTAATCCCGAGGGTTTTGAAAGACTTGGAATAGATCCTCCGAACGGAGTTCTATTACACGGCCCGCCCGGAACCGGAAAAACTCTTCTCGCGAAAGCGGTTGCAAACAAAACACACGCCACTTTTATTTCACTTTCCGGATCGGATTTGGTTAGAAAGTATATTGGGGAAGGATCCAAATTAGTTCGCGATGTATTCAGGCTTGCAAAGGAAAAAAAGCCTTCAATCATTTTTATTGATGAAATTGATGCGGTTGGCTCGCAAAGATTTGCAACGGCAAATGGAGATAGAGAAGTTCAAAGAACTTTGATGCAGCTTCTTTCCGAAATGGATGGGTTCCATGAAATTAAAGGGGTGAAGATTATTGGCGCAACGAACAGGGTTGACATGCTTGATCAGGCTCTTTTGAGACCTGGGCGCTTTGATAGATTGATTGAAATTCCTCTTCCGGATGAGGAATCCAGGAAAAAGATTTTCGAAATCCACACTCAGAAAATGAAATTGGATTCAAAAATTGTTTTGGATGATCTTGCAGGATTAACGGATGGTTTTACGGGAGCGGAAATAAAAAGTGCTTGCACTGAAGCGGGAATGTTTGCTTTGCGCAAAAAAAAGAACAAAATTTCTCTTACAGAATTCAACGAAGCCGTTCAAAAGATTTCCAAAAAATCATCCGATGAAGCCGGCCGCCCTAATGAGAAAATGTTTGCTTGAATAGCACTCTGCCGAATATTTGTATTGGTCTTTGAATGTCAATTATTGGCCTAATTTTAACGCCCAAACACATTAACACCATTTTCTTGAAAATAACGTATTTTTATTCTTTTTGGTGTTAAATTATTTTATGTTTGTTTCGAAGCGTAAAATCGGCAAAAAGACCTACTTTTACTTAGAGGATAGAGTTGGCCAAAAACGGTTGACTGTTTCTTTGGGTCCAAAAGACCAAGCCGGAAACAGGATTGCCGACGCGTTTGATTTATTGGTTCAAAAGATAGTTGTGGAAAACTTCCAAAATTCGCAAAAAATGTTCAAGTCGAATGTTTTGTCTTCCGTTGAACAATTGGTTCTTGAAAGACTAAAAGTAGATTACGAGTTATTGAAGAGCTTTTTCCCGCAAAGTTATGTGTCTTTCAAAGAAGATGAGTTTGTAAGATATGCACAGGGAAGTACTTCTGTTGAAGGAAACTCTTTGAGCTTGCAGGAAGCCGCACTTGTTTTGCAAAAAGGGACTTCGATTGCCGGGAAAAAAATCGAGGAGATAAGGGAAATAGAGAACATGAAATTGGCGGTTGAAGCGTCTAAAAATTTCAAAGAAGTTACCGAAAAAGGCATCAAAAAAATCAATGCCGCAATATTGAAAGGGTTTGACGAAAAAACGCCCGGAGAATACAGGATTGGGCCAATGTTCATTACAGCTTCTCAAGTAAAGCCGCCATCAGCGAATAAAGTCAGAAAGGAAATGGCCAAGCTTTTAAATTGGCTTGAAAAAAACAAGGAAAAAGTTCATCCGATAGAGCTTGCTTCAGAATTTCATGCGCGATTTGAAGAAATTCATCCTTTCAACGACGGAAATGGCAGAACTGGAAGGGAAGTACTCCAAGTCATGCTGAAAAACAACAGTTACCCGAGAGCTATTGTCAACCTTGAAAACCGGCAAAGCTATATTGCGCTCTTGGAAAGAGTTCAAGTTTCAAAAGAACACAATAAGTTCTCCAAATTCATTTACATGTGCTTGGAAAAAAGAGCGAACGAAATAAGCCAGATACTTAAAGAGAACAAGGAATCGGTTTTAAAAAAAATAATGAAAAAAAGTTAAAATGACTTTGCAGAATTTTTTTGGCATACCCCGAAACCATAATATTAGGCATAATAAAAACTGTGTTTGTGCAATTAGATAAATGTTTTTGTTGAAAAGAATGACAGCAGACACTGGTTGAACATAAGTATATAAACAACTTCTACGTATATCTATTTTATGGGAAATATTACTGTTTCTTTGGAAGACAAAGACGAACTTGTTTTGAGGAGACTTGCCTCGGAAAAATACAAAAATAAAAAAGGATCCCTCGCAAAAGTTATTGGGGAGTCTGTTACTAATCTTGCCGGAAAGGGGGCAAGAAATCGCGCTATGGCACGGCAGTTTGATTTGATGGAAAAGGGATTTGATTTTGGAAAAACAAAAGAAATCAAGCGTGAAGAAATTTATGACAGGAAATGATGCAAAGCTTGTCGACACGAACATTCTTGTGTACGCGTATGACATGAATGCCGGAAAAAAACATTCTCTCGCAAAGGAACTTGTGAAAGAGAGATGGATAAAGCAGGATGGTTTTCTGAGTGTTCAGAATCTCGCCGAATTTTATTACGTTTCAACAAGAAAGCTCCCAAAAAAACTTGATGCGGGACAGGCAAAGCAGGTTATAATGGATTTTGCCCAAGGATTTTCAATAATAAAATATGATGAGAACACCGTGATAAATGCCATTGGAAATCAGATTTCTTATAACATAAGTTTTTGGGATTCACTCATTGTTTCCACAATGGAGGAAAACAGCATCAGCACAATAATAACGGAAAATGAAAAAGATTTCAGAAAAATAAAATGGTTGAAAGTAATAAACCCGTTTAAGGAAAAATAAGGAAAGCCGAAACGTAAAAATGTTAGCTTAAAAGATAAATTCAGTTATTGATTTCCGAGATTTCTTTTGTTGTAAGTACTTTTATTTTCCCCTGCTTCTTTAATACAGAGTCATTGGACCAAATTTGGCACTTTAATTTCAATGCAAGAGCAAAATAAGCTGTATCATTCTTATCAGGAGAAATTTTTAGCGCAATTTTTCTTTTCGCACTGAAATCCTTGAAAGCAACAATCTTGATTTTTGAAGTTTCAATCAAGTTTTGCATGAGTTGTTCCAATTCATGCTTTGAGAGACCTGTTTTTGTTTCCAAATAAGGAATGTGTTTTTCAAACTCTATGATAGTAAAATCCGGAATAAAAAAATCATACCCGGAAAAAAGAAGTAATTTCCTTGTATAGCCATCTTTAATCAAGGCGGCAAACAGTATGTTTGCATCCAGAACAATTCTCATCCAATCAAGCCTGCAGGAACCTCTGTGAAACTGTTCGCTTTACTTTCCTACCTAGGCTGATTGTTTCTTCTTCGGTTAAAGAGCTTTTTGAGAGCAATTTATCCATTTTTTCTAAAAGTTTAATCCTTTCGGCAAAAGCCTTTCTTGCCACACCTGACCAATTTGTCTCCGGAAATGAATTCATCTTTTTCTTCAAATCGCTTGAAACCGAAACCATTACATTATGCATAATAAAAACTGTGTTTACATAAGAATATAAATGTTAGCTTAAACTTAAGTGTAATAAGAAACTGATTGTCCCTTTGTAGCGGGCGTTTTCACGGTTTCAAAGTTCGAAATGTCGCAACCGTATTTTGAAAATTTGGCTTCACACTCTTTTACAACCGCGGGCACAAAATCCCAGGCGTAATAATTGCTGCTTGGAATGTATCTTTGCGGATATAATCCTGCATTCAACAAACAACCTTCCCCATTATGCCTTCTCAAAGAGGCTGCAATGCCCGTGTAAGAAACATCGGGGCCGCCATCAAGAACTCCGTTTAATGAACAAAAATAGTTAATTGATGAAATTGAATTTTTTTCCAATTGGTATAATGCACACGCAATGTTTTCCTGCGGATTCATATTTTTTAGTTTTGCCCTTGTTGCGGAATCATTAACTGATGTCAAACCACTTACAGAAGTAATACTCACTTTTTTGGAATCAATACAATCCTGCACTATTTCAACTCTCAATTGTCCGTAACCAAAGGAAGTATCATCATTCAAAATATTGCTGAAATCCCCATGATTATTGGGATTCCAGGCGCTTTCTCTTTGGAATAATGCAAGGATTATTCCCGCGGGTTCTAAGCCCAATCTCTTTGCTTCCTCAACAGCGAATTTTTGATCCGGAGTTAAAGCGCTTAAATCAGTTGTTGTTTCAGTTACTTTTTTTTTTTAAAAACTTGGTCGATAAACTTCAAGTCCGCGCGCGCAAGGCATTCTGTTACGGTTGTACAAGTACCGCTTGCAACAACAGTTGGAGTTTTATCCCAGAGTATCCATTCATCCCATCTTTTTCCGGAAAGATCAACTGTTTGTTCCTGCATTTCCTTTGTGGTTGGATTTCCCCACTTTAGTATGAACGGATATGCTTTGCTGTCAGCCCAATCGCTTGGAGTATTATTTTCTTTTTGCGTTGTTTCAATTCTAAGATAAAAAACCTGCTGAGAATCCTGTTTAAAGTTTATCAGAGCAAGTGCTTGACTAAGATTGGTGCAATTTTGATTTTTAACACAAACGATAGTAGAAGGAGCCATTGCAATTGTACCTGTATTTAGAGGTTGAGTGTAACCATTAGCTCTGAATTCATCTGAAGCAACCTGTATTCTCAAACATCCCTCAGTGGTTGAACAAGTGTCTGCTGTTGTGGGCTTTTGATTCCATAATTCAACAGTGTACATGTTTATTGGACATGTTGATTCGGTTGATCTAAACATTGCTGCAATTGTTTTTGCAGGAGTAGAACTATATTCTACTATTGGAACGTTTTGTAACCAGGTTGCAAGATCAACATTTGTTCCAGAAATACTTATGCTGTTAAACACAGGTTGACATGCACCGCCTTTTCCTTCAAAAATTTCCAAACCTGAAATAGGAGCAGCTGCAGTTGAAACAGAAGTTAATTTTTTTAGTTGAATAACCCAAAGCACGCCAACAGGATTTTTTTGTACTTCTAAAAACCAACCTTCTCCGGGGTAAACTTTATTTTTTGCGCCAGTGAGATTATTTCTTATTTTATATTTTCCAGGACCAAGATCAAATATGTAAAATGCGCCCGGAACATTTGAACTATTATAAGAAATTCCGACAAGAGTAGACTTTATTGGATCGGAAATTTTTATATATTTTCCATCATCTTCAGCTTCAACCCAAAAAATATTGTTGTTTTTGAGGGCATTTTCAAGCTGCGAACTATCCACAACCCCAACATCTGCAACTCTTAAAGCAAACTCAACAGAATCTAAATCGCTTGTCAATGGATAAAAAGTGTTTGAAGTAGGAGTCGGAGTAGTAGGAGTTCCAAAATCATTGTTAACATGGATTACAGTATCTTCCGCAGCGGAAAACGAAACTGCAAGTGCCACAAACAACAATATTATTGCAATTTTTTTTATCAAATTTTATCACTCTACCTTTACATTATAAGTTTGTTGGGCTATAAATCCCTTTCCATCAGATGTTGGAAATGAATAATCAAATGTATATTTTCCTTCAACTGGAACTCCGCCATCTGGTCGTTTTAGGCGAATCACTATTTTTGAAATTGTGCCCAAAGAAGCGGCTTTGGAATCATCCAATGTTACAACCTCTACAATCAATGGATTTCCACTTGAGTCAGTGACCTTTAAGGCATCGGAAACAGTAATATAATTTTCTATCACATCAACACCTAAAGGAACATCTTTAGCTTTGAGGGTTTCGAAAGCATTTTCGTAGCCTGTAACATAAATATAATTTCCAGAAATAGAAAGATTATTTTCACCTTTATTGAATTCAAAGAAAGCCGGGTAACCGAGAAGCGATGCTCTTGCACCATGAGCGTATTCAGGATTTTTCATAAAATTTGCATAACTGTCAACTTTTTTTCTGGCAGTATATGCTATATCGTTTTGTATAGGAAGATCACCGGTTGAAGCAAACAGATCCAATCCCGCTAAAGGAATTTGAATTAAACCCCACAATTTTTTAAGAAGCCCCCCTTGCGCAAGATTCTTTTTTGCGTCTTTAAATATTGACCCGGTACTTTCATAAACTTCGTCTACCGTGCCCCCAATGCTGTGAGCAGATTTAAATTCAACTGATTTCACAAGTACAGCAGTTTCTAAATCTTTTTGATCAATTAAATTGTTGAAAAATTCACAGGAATTTAGCGATGTATTAGGATCTTCATCAGCGTTTTCTCTGGAAAAAGAACAATTTTTCTTTTTCAAAAGAGCATCAGCTTGAGGAATTAGTTGTGGCACTGAAGCAAATACTTGATCATCGAATTTCACAAACAAACCTATAACATACGAACCTTTTTCAAGCTGGTTCAAAGGAGAAAAATCACATCCAATAAAATTACCGTGTTGATTTTCGTCTGCTTTCAACCTATTACATGGAATGGCATTACTAAAAGCACCATTCAAAACTTGGGTTCCCCCTGGAATTGCAACTTCGTTTCCTTGATGATCAAATGCAACATAGTAAACAGTCTCAATTGTTGTGTATCCATCCAGGCTAATTGAATTCGTTACAAGACCAGCAGTCCCTCTAGAAAGATTTTCTAAAAATGAGCGGAACATAAACAAAAAAGCATGTTGAATTTCAGTGCCAATATTTACAACGCTTCCATTGCGGTATCCAAAGAAATACATAAAATAATCTCTAACCAAATATTTATTTGCACCACCATTTACATACAGCAAAGAATGTCCCTCAAATCCAGGTGCCAAACGCGTTTCCCTTGCAGCCTCTCCGAATAATTTATTGGCAAGAGGATTGTTATTTTTGTTGAAAGTAATAAAATCTGCATAATTGGGTTTTTTGAAATTAACAGAATTTCCATATGGTTCTCCTGTTTTGGCGTTTGCAAGATTGTTTTGAAATATATATTCTTGTTGAAACTCATGCAATTGATCGTTTTCAAGATCTAACCAAAAAATTTGTGGTTCAACTGCAAAATTTTCTATGTTATTTAAATCCGGGCCAAAAAAACCGTGTAAAATCAAAAAATCAAAAAAAACAGAGAGGATTTCAGTTAGGATAAAATTTTCTCCAATGAATTTTGTAACTGCAACAATTCGTGATCCTTTAGTTGCAGCAGAAGCAGCTACAGATCCTGTATCAGCAGCTCCGGCGGTTGCTGCATTATCCGCTGCTTGACCTGCAGCGGCACCTGTTTGAGATGCGCCGCTTGATGCCGCAGGAATAACTGGTTCCAATAAATCATCCACATGCCCCGCAACATCATCTGCACCTTGACTTGCTTCGCCAATTGAATCTAAATCATCAAGTACATCTGCATCAGTAATATTTGTTGCAGGAATAGGGCCTCTATCAACAGGAGTAGTGGTAACAGATTTAATAACACCATTTTCATAAACTACTTTTGTTTTATATAATTGTCCGTCTGCGCCATTGTTAATTATTACATTTCCCCCATTTGTAATTATTTGTTGAGTTTCAGCTTGCGCTGCTCTTCCAGCTGCTCCGGCAATGTCTTTCACTGAGTCAGTTGCTTCATCGATAACTTTTGCATTCTCTAATTTAGCCGCTTGTGCAACTTTAGGAGTTGACGCAATTGTATCTTCAACTCTATTTAACCCTTCAAGAACTTCTTGCGGAATTTGTCGCGTTGCTACTGAAGAAGCAGCTTGGACAGTATCTGTGGGAGCACCTACTCCTTCTAATGCAGTCTGAACCCCTCTAAGCTCTTCGGTTTTTATAACACTTTTTGCGGCAACTTGAGCGGCTTGTGCTTTTATTTTTGCCAAAGCACGTTCGAACGCTTCCATTCTTCGAAGTTTTTCATCCAATTCAGCAGTTCTTTGCGAAATTGTTTCTGCGAGAGTAAGATTCCCAGATTGTCTAAGCTCCTCTACCGCTGGCTCAACAGTTTCAGCTAATGAACCCGGAATATAGTCCGGCCTAAGATATCGGGGCAATAGATTAATTCGGTGGGTTGCTCTATCAGATAATCTTCTTGCAGCCGTGGCAGCAGATTCCGAACCTGGGGCAGCAGCATCTAAAGGTTCATCAAAAAAATCCGGAGCTAGATCATCAAATCCTGAAGGTGTCGAAGTGTCTAGGAGTGAACCTTCAACAGTACTTACTGCAGGAGTTTCAACCGCTTCTTCCATGGACTTTAAGTCAGCAATTATTTCTCGCAAGCCTAACGATCCTTTTTCAGCATAACCTGGCGCTCTTCCTAATCTAACTTCTTGATTTGCTAGTTCTTTGTCTAGTTCATCCAGATAATCAACAGACCATTCTCCAGGATCTGTGGTAATTCTTAGATCGTCCAAAATTCTTTCTGGATATAATTGCACTAAAACAGTTCGCACTTTTGGATTAGTAGAACTGAGATATTTTTCCGCAACTAATTTTAGACTATAAGAATTTTCAACATGTTCAGGCGGAATAGATTTAAAGACTGCCAATGCTTCATCGGATTCAAAAGCAACTGTTGCATCTTGGAAACCAAGATCAGATAAATCAATTGTGTCACGAAGCAGCCTAGATCTGAACTCAAAGGCATTTTGCGTTGTTACAGGGGCACTTTGTCCTGCAAAACGACTTGCAAAATTAATCCCGGTGCTTGTTTCAGTAATACCAAGTTTTTTAATAGTTAAATCAATGAGTTCTTTATTTTTAGGAGATATTGGGGAATCAAGTGGTCTATAACTTATTCTTTGTTCTTTTGAAAGTTCTATTAATCTAACACGTGCACCGAGATTTACTTTATCAAGTTCCACTAAACGATCCAATGCTTTTTTTGTGACATCTTGATTAATAGAAGTAGCCGTGACTTGTGCCAATGGCTCAGGAGAGTTAAGACTTACTATATAATCAAATGATGCATTGTCACCCAACGCAGCTAATTTTTCAGTAGTAACATATAGAGAACCTGGATGAAGTACTGCTTGATCAATCTGTTTTTGAAAAATAATATTTCGGATTGCCCCATGTGTTGCGACAAATGCGGCATCTTCATCACCGGCAAAAGCTAAATCAAACAATACATCTGATACATTCTTTCCAACTCGTGACCCAAGAATATGGCTATCTGGACCCCTAGATAAAATTTGATTTTTAAGTTCGGCAACCTGCGTAGAAATTGATCTGCCTTCATAGATTAAGTTATTTTCCAAATCATCAAAAGGCGGAAGAGTACCGCCAAATTCATCTTCTCCTGCAGCGAACATCGGCGCCAAAAAAAGAGAAATCATAAAAATAGAAAGGAGTTGTTTTTTCATCGTATAACCCCGCACGTGCTTTCAAGTTTTGAAATGGCATTATCTAAGTGTTCCAATAATAATTCCTGATCAGAAAAAGTCAGATTCAAATAGTTTTCGGATTTAAATTTGGCGGAAGTTTCAAGATCTTCCGCATAAAGATTAATTGTTTCAATCAAAAGAGCTTCTTGTTTTGTTCTGGCATCAATCAAATCGGGAAGCTTGCTACAGTTTTGTTCTGGATCGTCAGAAACATTTTTCAAATCTAATTCAAGTTGCCTTAAAATCGTGCTTTGAGATAAGTCTAAACCAACAGCTTTTGCATATAACTGAGACTTTGCTTTTTCTTCCCCGGTCAAAGATAAAGAAGCACTTTCTAAATTTGATTTAAGGGTTGACATTTCCGCTGGATCTAATTTTCTTTCAAAATCAAAAGCAGAATAAGAAACTAATCCTGCTCCTTGCAAATCATTTTCAGTTAAATTTTTTTCAGACAAAACTTTTGAAGTTGAGTTTCCTTGAAAAAATACAAAAAAAATTATTCCTGCAAATAACAGTAACCCAACAACAAGAATTTTCCTATCAACCACGACGTTCACTCCAAAACTATAATTAATTATTAGATTATAATAGTAAATATTATTGTAGTATTTAAAGCTTCAGAATTTTTGAGTTACCCAATTCAAAAGCAATTACTTTTGAGTTCTATCTCTAACGGATGCAACGCCTTTTTTTGCTGCAGAAACAGCGGCACTGGCAGCCTTGTTAGCGGTACTGGCGGCAGATTGAATGGCTTGTCTTTTTTGTCTTAGACTCATATATTTCCATGCGAGAGAGCCAATACCTACAGCCATTCCAATAAGTGGACTGTGCAAGCCTCCGGCAACTGCAAGTCCTGTTCCTGTTTTAACAATTATAGAAGTTTTGCCGTCTTTTCGTCTCCCAATCCTATAAAGGCCGGCGGCATTTACAGCATAAAGAAAACCCCCAACACCCAAAACAGTAGTTGCAGGATTTCCAATAACATTAACGCTCATTCTTACTCCCGAGTTCACCGCAAGTTTTCCTATAGCACCGGTATTTTGAACAACTTTTGAATCAACAACTGCTTGGCCGCCTTTTTTTGCCGCAGCGGTTGCTTTGTCCACTTGCACCGAATAAGATTTTAATGCGGAAGGAGCATTTGACCAATGCTTTCCGGCTTGATGTGCACCGGCAGCTATACCCGCGGCAACAATGGCAGTTCCTATCAAGGCTTTTTTAGTTCCGCTCATTCTGCGCTTTGGAACAGGTTGTCGCGTGGTAGTTTTTCTAAATAATCCCATAAAACAAAAACGCGCGCAGAGTATAAATATTTTTGCGGAATGAAAGCATTAAATCCTTAAAAACACTTATTTTTTTATGAAATTTTTCAGTGCACCAACCGAAAAAAATAATAAAATAAAACCAATGAAAGGTTGGTTTGGAAAGTGGCCTACAAAAGGAACTTTGAAATCCGAGAGGAGAAACAGGGCGATTTTTAATACAGGTCATTATGTGGATCTGGCGGTTAAAAGAATTTTTGAATTGAGGGAAAGAAAAGCAGGGTCTAATACAATTGAGTTGGCAATTAATGAAGAGGCGGCAAAATACGCTTGTGATTATATTGGCCTAACGCCTAATGGAAAAGGTTTGCAAAAAAGAGAAAAGCTTGTGGAAATAGTTAGGCAAAGAACCATGCTTGAGCTTGAGCCCCCTGGTTTTGTTGAACGGCAGAAAAAAAAGTTTCAATTATGGAAGGAAATGATGAATGTTATTTGGATGGGTTGGGAAAGAGAAGTGTTCAATATGGAAATGAGTAAAATGTACAAAAAAATCAGAAAAGTGTATGATAAACAAATTAGTAGAAGTGAAAAAATCGCGTAAAGAGAATTCGTGTGCCCTCCGAAAAGGGCACCAAGTCCTGCTAAGAGTATTCTGTGATAAATTGGGATTAGGCTCACTGTAGAATTCAATCTACAATTCATATATTGCTGAGCCCGGAATATATAAAGGTTCCTAGTAAAAACGGGTTAAAAGGGGTTAAAATCCGTATTTGCGCGCTACTTGGGCTTCGGTTAAGTATTTGCGGCCTTTGGCTTTCATTTCCGCTTCTTCTTTAGTAATCTTTTTTGCAACAAGATCAAGTTCTGATTCAGAGCTTGGCATAGTATAATTAATTCGACCCGCATATTTAAAAGTTTTGATAAAAAAAGATTCATTTAGCCAAACAGGGAAAATGGAGATAAATAATTAAAAGCAGAAAAAGGTGTTTGGGAATGAAAATCATTCCCCATCCTTCCCTTCCCGATGTTCGCAAGCAAGTGCTACCAAAGGTGCACAGGTCTCGCGGCGGACCTTTCCGCCGTCTTACAAGATAGCTCCGACAACAAATGATGCCGAAATGAAGGCTATCAGCAAGATGAACTTGTATAGTAACTCATGGCGCATTGAGAGTCTCACCCCTGATTTTATTTGAATTTCACTCATTTCCCGAAAATTTCGGAAAAAAAACAAATTCGCACTATACTAACTTTTAGGTTATATATATAGATAATGTGTCAAAAATCAGCATTCCAAACCTCCCGCAGGTTAACTTTCCAAATATGGTTGTGAAAACAAACAGACATGTAAAATTTTTATACTAAAAGGCTGTAATCATGCAATGCAATTAAACTCGAAAACACTGCTTTTTCTTGCGCTTGTTCTTTTGGTTGTTCTTGCGGCCGGTTGTTTGAGGCAGAAGGGTTCTTTGCAGGATCGCTTTGGATCCGGATTAGAGGATGATTCAAATGCAGTAGATTCAAATGCCGGAAACCAGGATCCCGGAAATAATACTCAACCTCCATTGGATTTGAGGGAGATGATAAATAAGTGCAGAGAGCTGCCGAATGAGGGCCAGGCTGATACGTGTCTCAAGGCACTTGCAGTTGAAAAGAAGAGCGCGGA
>DASRUN010000008.1:0-8880 GCA_035655435.1 archaeon
CCGCCCAAAATTCCGCCCAATAGACCGGGAAAAACAACCGCAAGCAAAATAAAAAACAGTGCAACCCCGAACAAAAATATTAAAATCAGCAGGAGCAGAAAACTCGGGAAAACTTTATCAATCGGATCTACAACCTTGTAAACAGGAATTTTTTGCCCCTCAAGCTGATCCAAAAAATCGTAATACTTGTCTTCCCACTTATAATAGATGTCCTTAACCTTTTGAACAATCTCATCCGTATTCATGCCGCTCAGCCGTCAACTAAAACCAAAAATTTGCATTAATTAAAGAGTTTTCTATATAAAAACCTATAGCAAACCATCGCAAAACAGAATAACTTTCAAGACCAGCTACATCAAAAAAAATATTAACGTTCAGCGGCGAAATGTCCAACTTTCATTAGAAAATCGTTCCAATTTTATTTTCTCGGCCAAGATTTTTTCTTCGGAAGTCAATTTTCCCGTAACAAGCCGTATTTCAAAATTTTCCTCAAAACCCTTTTTCATTGCGGAAGAAACCCTATCAAAAGAAACTTTTTTGCCAAGCTGCAATTCAACGGATGTTACGCGCTGTTTAATATCCTCAATCATTTTTCCGCGCATTTTTTCATCAGGAACCAAAAGCAAGGAAAACATTTTCTCCACATCAACACCCATGAGAACAGTTCCATGCTGAAGCACATTCCCGTTTCTTCTTGTTTGCGCGTTTCCGGAAATTTTCTGACCATTTGAAATTATATCATTGATCGGAACAAAAGACGAATCTATTTTTAGCGTGCGCAAACCCAACACAACGGAATTGCAGATTTTTTTATAAGAATCAAGAATGTTTTTTGAAACCACACCTGATTTTTCCGAACAAACAAAAGAATAGGTTAATTCGGCATCGTGGAAAACCGCTCCGCCCCCCGTAATTCTTCTCACCACATCAACATCTAATTCTTTGCACCTTTCAAGGTCGACTTCCTCGCGAACACCTTGAAAATATCCAATGGAAATGGCGCTCGGTTTCCAACCGTAAAATCGCACAGTTGGTTTTTTTGTTTCATCATGGAGAGTATTGACCGCTTCATCAATCGCCATATTGGTGAAAGCGTCATTAAAATCGGTTTCGAGCAATCGCCATTCTTTCATTTTGAATTCCCCTTTGCAAGTAGAACCGCATCGGCAATTCCTTCAGAGCTTATTCCGAAAGGCACGAGATTATTTTCCGCAATTGCTTTTTCAATCGCAGTCATCAACATACTTTTTTCCAATTTTTTTCCTTTCAGAGAATTTTCAATCAATTCAATTCCGTTCTCCGGATGCAAGAAAAAATCCCCGGTAATTCTGACAGAAACAATTTTTTCTGAATTGAATTCAAGAGAAATTTTCACTAATTTTCCGTTGGGAATTTTGTAAACAGATTTTGAATTCATTATAAATCACTTTTTGCAATAACACTTTTTATAAAAAATTCTCCGGCTTTATAACTGCTTCGCACAAAAGGCCCGGAAGCACAATACAAAAAGCCTTTTGCAAGCGCCTGCTTTTCAAACCACGCGAATTTCTGCGGCGCAATAAATTCATTTACATTCAAATGTTTTTTTGTGGGCTGTAAATACTGGCCTAATGTAAGAAACGAAACTCCGACTTTGCGAAGATCATCCATTGCAAGCAAAACTTCCTCATCCATTTCCCCAAGACCAAGCATCAATGCGGATTTAGTAAATGTTTTTGGGGAAATTTTTTTAATATAATTCAAAACCGCCAGACTTTGCCTGTATGTCGCACGTCTATCTCTAACTTTTGGAGTAAGCCGTTCCACGGTTTCCAAATTATGCCCTATTACTTCCGCACCACTTTCAATAATTGTATTAAGGCATATTTCGTCTCCTCTAAAATCAGGAATGAGCAATTCCACGATAAGATTTGGATTATTTTTTTTCACCTCAACAATACACTCCTTGAAATGGACTGATCCTTGATCAGGAAGATCGTCGCGATCAACGGAAGTTATCACCGCATAAGTAAGGTCAAATGCATTTACTGCTTTTGAAAGATTTTTAGGTTCATTCGGATCAAGAGGATTTGGTTTTGCGGATGTTTTTACAGAACAGAACTTACACCCGCGTGTACAAGTATCTCCCATAACCATGAATGTTGCTGTTCCGGTTGACCAACACTCATGAATATTTGGGCATTTTGCTTCTTCACAAACAGTGTTGAGGTTAAGTGTGTCAAGTGTTTCGCGAATTTTTGAATAATTTTTTATTCCATAACCTGAGGGGAGTTTTATTTTCAACCAATCCGGTTTTCTCACAGTAATTTGAGAGGAACCATTTTCCATTTCAATGCGCATAAAAATAATTCAATTTTTTGTCCACTTGAGATCGGGTTGTCTTGCCGCACGAACCGCATCCAAACGCCCGACAATTGTATTGTGCGGCGCGCCTTTCACCAATTCAGGGGTTTCTTTTGCTTCGATTGCAATCTTTTTCATTAACTCAATAAACTCATCCAAAGTTTCCTTAGGTTCGGTTTCGGTTGGCTCAATCATAATGGCTCCATGAACAATAAGCGGGAAATAAACCGTCGGAGAATGTATTCCATAATCAAGAAGCCTTTTTGCAACATCCATAGATGTAACGCCGTTTGCAAGATTTTTGTCACTCAAAATAAATTCATGCATGCAAATTCTATTGTAAGGAAGATCGTAAGTATCCATGAGCGAAACACGAATATAATTTGCATTCAAAACCGCATTTTCGGCTATTCCGCGCAAACCCTCCGCCCCAAGACCCTTGATGTAAGTGTAAGCTCTTACAAGAACACCGAAGTTTCCGTAAAAAGAACGCATTTTCCCAATTGATTTGTCGCCGTGATAATCAAAAAAATAATGTTCGCCTTTTTTTTCGACAAAAGGTCGCGGCAAAAACTGAACAAGTTCTTTCGTAACTCCTACAGGACCGGAACCGGGACCTCCGCCTCCATGCGGAGTTGAAAATGTTTTGTGAAGATTAATATGCATTATATCATAACCCTGATGCCCTGGTTTTGAAACACCGACCAATGCATTGAAGTTTGCACCGTCGCAATAAACCAATCCTCCTCTATTGTGGACAATTGCACAAATTTCCTCAATGTTCGGGTCAAACAATCCAAGGGTGTTCGGATTTGTTAACATCAAGCCGGCAACTTCTTCATTCATTTTTTCGCGAAGATCATTAAGATCAACGTTTCCATTTGCATCGCTTTTAACTTCAATTGATTCAAAACCGCAGAGAACACACGAAGCCGGATTTGTTCCGTGCGAAGAATCCGCAACAAGCATTTTTGGCCTGTTTTCTCTTTTCTCCTCAAAATATTTTTGTATAATTATAATTCCGGTTAATTCTCCATGAGCACCTGCTGCCGGTTGGAGAGTTACTCTTTCAAAACCGCTTATTTCACACAAAAGTTTTTCAAGTTCATACATTAATTGCAAAGCCCCTTGCGAAATTTCTTCTCCTTGTAAAGGATGCGCAAATGCAAAACCCGCGAGCTTCGCCATTTCCTCATTAACCTTTGGATTGTACTTCATTGTACAGCTTCCCAATGGATAAAATCCAGAGTCAACACCGTAATTCAGCGTGCTCATTTTTGTGAAATGTCTAACAACATTGACTTCGCTTAATTCCGGAAGGTTTAATTCATCCCTCAAAAATTCTTGGGAAAGAATTCCTTGCTTTTCCGGAACATCAAGATTTGGGAGATGAATTCCTTTTCTTCCCTCAGAACCTTTCTCAAAAATAACTTTCATTTCAATCCCTCGAGAACATTTACAAAAGAATCAATTTGCTCTTTTGAATTCATTTCCGTTACACAAAACACCAAATGGTTTTTTAGCTCAGGAAAATCTTTTCCAAGATCGTAACCAGGAACAATTTTTTTTGCAAGCAACTCCTCTCTTGCCTTTTTCGAATCAGGAACTTTTACAACAAACTCGTTGAAAAAAGGCGAATCAAAAGCGAGGTCGCAATTATTTGTATTTGAAATTTTTTCCGCGGCATAATGTGCTTTTTGGAGGTTGAGATTAGCCATTTCAATCAACCCATTTTTTCCGAGCAGAGATAAGTGAACAGTTGCCATGAGTGCAAACAAACCCTGGTTTGTGCAAATGTTTGAGAATGCTTTTTCGCGCCTGATGTGCTGTTCGCGCGCCTGCAAAGTCATGATGAAACCTTCTCTTCCTTTTGCATCAAGAGTTTTTCCTACAATTCTGCCCGGCATAACCCTAACAAATTTTTCATTAATAGCGAGGAAACCAACAGCCGGTCCGCCAAAACTCATTGGAATTCCAAATGCCTGACCTTCTCCGCAAACAATGTCCGCACCAAGCGAACCCGGAGATTTAAGGAGCGCGAGCGAGACAGGTTCGGTAATACTTACAATTGCAAGTGCGCCTTTTTCATGAGTAGCATCAATTATTTCCTTCAAGTTTTCGATGCAACCAAAAAAATTCGGATTTTGCACTATAACACAGGCTGTGTTTTCGCTCAAATTTTTTTTCAATTCTGAAAGTGAAAGCAAACCATTCTCATATCCTATTTCCTTCAAAACCAAAGAGTTTGCCTTTGCATAAGTTTTGACAACACTTTTGTATTGCGGATTGAGCGATTTAGCAACAAGAACTTCTTTTCTCTTTGTGGAAAACTTTGCCATGATCATTGAATCCGCGGTTGCGCACGCACCATCATAAACAGAAGCATTGGAAATATCCATTCCGGTTAATTCGCAGATCATTGTTTGCCACTCATAAATAATCTGTAAATTCCCTTGGGAAATTTCAGGTTGATAAGGAGTGTATGCTGTATAAAATTCGCTTCTCAAAGCAAGATGAGGAACCGCGCTCGGAATAAAGTGATGATACATTCCCGCGCCGAGAAAATAAGTATACTCCGAAGCATTCACATTCTTTTTACTTAACCCGGAAACAAGTTTTATTAAATCAGATTCCGACATTGCGGAATTAACATTTAAGTGCTTTCTCAAAAAAAGACTTTGAGGAATGTCTTTGAAAAGTTCTTCCACAGATTTTACGCCGATTTTTTCCAGCATCTCTGCTTTTTCCTGCTTTGTGGTGGAAACATAATCCATATTTTGTCACTTTTTAATGCGAAGACTTTTTCAGATATTCATCATACTCATGCGCACTCATCAAATTGTCAAGTTCTTTTTCATCTTTCACTTTTATTTTTGCAATCCACCCAATGCCAAAAGCATCATTGTTGATTTTTTCAGGAGCGTCAGGCAAAGAAGAATTAACCTCGATAATTTCTCCTGAAACAGGAGCATAAACATCACTCACACTTTTTACGGACTCCAAAACAGCAAAAGCTTTGAACTGCTGTGCGTGTTTTCCTATTTCCGGAAGTTCTACAAAAACAATATCGGTTAATGCGTGCTGGGCATAATCAGTTATCCCCATAGTTGCAATCCCATTTTCGATTTTAACCCATTCGTGTTCCTTTGTGTACTTTCTATCGTGCGGATTCAATTCAAACACCATCAGTTTTTTTGTAAAACGGTAGCTTCACAATTTTTGCCATGCAAAGCTTGTCCCTTATCTGAATCTCGATCTCTTCCCCCACGGAAGCGTGCTCAGACTTAATATAAGACAAACCCAACGCTTTTTTTAATGTTGGGCTCATTGTTCCCGAGGTTACATAACCTATTTCTTCACCGTTTTTGAACACTTTGTAAGGGTTCCTCGCAATCCCTCTATCAACCATTTCAAACCCTACAAGCTTGCTCGGAACACCTTTCTCTTTTTGAGCCAAAATGGCTTCCTTTCCTATAAAATCCTTTTCAAAATCGCACACCCAAGCATAACGTGCTTCAAGAGGTGTTTTGTTTTCATCCATTTCATGGCCATAAAGATTCATTGCGCACTCCAATCTAAGGGTGTCGCGCGCGCCCAAACCTATTGGCTTAATTCCGTCTTCTTTTCCTAATTCCAAAAGTTTATCCCAAACTTCTGAAGCTGCATTCCAAGGAAAATAAATTTCATAACCCAATTCGCCAGTGTAACCTGATTGTGAAATAATTCCCGGAAAACCAATAAGATTCCCTTCTTTAAAAGTGTAGAAACTCAATTCATTCAAATCAAAATCCGTAATTTGCTGCAAAATTTTTTTGGAGTTCGGCCCTTGAATATCAAGCTTTGCAAATTCGCGTGAAGAGTTTGTCACTTTAACGTGAAATTTTTCGTGCTTTGCAATTTTTTTGCACCACTCAAAATCAGGAATTTCATTTGATGCATTAACAACAAGCATGAATTTTTTACCATTGAATTTGTAAATCGTTAGATCATCTATAATTCCGCCTTTCTCATTGCACATTACCGCGAGCGCAATTTTTCCATTTTTTATTTTTGAAATATCTCTGCTTGTAACTTTTTGCAATAAATCAAAAGCCTGCTCTCCTTCAACAAAAATTTCCCCCATGTGGCAAATATCAAATAACCCGCACGCATTTCTCGTGGCATTGTGTTCCTCAATCACATTTGTGTATTGAACCGGCATGTCCCAACCGCCAAAATCAACTATTGTCGCGCCCAACTTTTTGTGGTTTTCCAGCAACGGAGTTTTAAGACCCATTCTGAGACCTCGCTAATTTTCTTTTTACAAGTTCGCACGTAAGAAGAAGTATATCATGTGCCTCGCTCAAAGGAGGACAATAAGCCATTTCAACATCCGCAAGCTGATTGACTGTCATTCCAGCTCTTATTGCTGTTGAAACAACATTAACTCTGTGATAGGCGTCTTTTCCAACCGCTTGACATCCGACAATTTTTCCGGTGCTTTCATTCACGAGAATTTTTATTGTAAGTTCCTGCGCCCCGGGATACCAATCATATTTGTTTTTTCCTTTTGCGCGCGCATCAACAACCTTAATCCCTTGTGTTTCCGCAAAATTTTTTGCCAAACCGGTTGAAGCAACCTCGAGGTCTCCAAGAACTGTTGTAAATGTGAGCGCTGTTCCGGCATACTCTCTTTTTCCACCTAAAGCATTTTCCGCGGCAATCATACCCTGCATATAAGATGAATTTGCCAAGCCAACTGTAAGCGTGTTTCCGTCAACCATATTCGGAACCTCAACTAAATCTCCTATTGCAAAAACATTTTCAGCGCTTGTGCGAAAAAACCTATCAACTTTTACTCCGCGCTGACCCAATTCTATCCCGGATTCCTTTGCAAGTTTTGTGTTCGGCTTTACTCCCACATTCAACACAACAAGATCGCAATCTATTTTTTCTTCCTCAATGAAAATCGCATCTTTCGATATTTTTGTAACTTTTTTTTCAGAAAGAATTTCAATTCCTTTCTTTGCAAAATATTCCTCTATCTGCCCCACCATGTCCGCATCAAGCGCTTTTGGAAGAATCTTCGGCATTGCCTCGATTATTTTTACATGCATTCCACGGGCATGAAGCGCAATTCCAACCTCCAATCCAATTGGGCCTCCACCGATAACAACTGCCTTTTTTCCTTTTTGTATTGCAGAATCAAGTTTTTTTGTATCATCATAATTGTAAACCGTGTGGATTTTTTTTCCAAGCAATTCATCAACACCATCAATCTGCGGAATAAGCGGGGTTGCGCCGGTAGAAATTATTACAGAATCATAAGGAACGGATTCTTTTCCCTCGACAAAAACAAGCTTTTTTTGTGTATTAATTTTTGTTGCAATTCCCTGAATTTTTTTCACGCGCATCCTTTCAAGACCAACATCATGCTTCAAATCTTCCAGAGGCATTATTCCTTCAAGAGCGTATGGAAGACCACACATGTGCAATAAGTCAAAGGGCTTTTTGTCAATAACAGTAATTTCGGCTTTGGGATCGAATTTTTTCGCCACAAGCAACGCCCCGAAACCCCCGGAACTTAACCCAATTATAACAAGTTTAGTCAATTCAACCCCCAAAGTAATAAGTACGGGGGGCTTTAAAATTTAACCCAAAATTCGGATTATTTGGGCTTTTTTCCTTCTTTAAAATTCAAACAAACAGAATTTATGCAATACCTTTTTCCCGTTTCCGTGGGACCGTCATCGAACACATGCCCCAAATGAGAATCGCACTTTGCGCATCTGACTTCTATTCTGTGCATTCCGAATTCCAAATCATCAATTAGTTTCACATTTCCGTTTTTTGCAATATCCGAAAATGATGGCCAACCTGTTCCCGAATCAAATTTTGTATCTGAACTAAAAAGCTCTGCTCCGCATGCAGCGCAAGTGTACATTCCTTTTTCCTTGTTCTTATTATACTTTCCAGTGAAAGGTCTTTCTGTATGACCTTCACGCAAAACCGCGTATTGTTCAGGAGTTAATTTTTTCTTGAATTTTTCCTCATTCTTGTCCATACAATAAGATTGGAATTCTACAAATATAAATGTTTTTCCTAATCTTTTATCCAAAAACAGGCAAAAAAATCCCAAAACTTTATAATGATTCCCCAATAGAATTTTTTTATGGAGATGATCCGGTAAAATGGGCGTGCTGAAAAGAAGCAATTCCGGAATTGAACTTGAAATAAATATTCTGGATAATGAAGGAAAAATTTCAAACAACGCAAACGAGCTTATTCATGCGATTCGCAAAAAGCACAAAACGATTAATATTGTCCACGAAGAAACACAGAACATGATTGAGCTGAAAAGCCTGCCTAAAGTAAGGCTTAAGGATTCTCTGCCAAGACTTTTTGACGAACTGGAAACGGTTTTGGACGAAATGGAAAAAAAAGAGCTCATACCGTTCGGCCTTGGGAGCTACCCCGGAAAATTTGAATCAAAGCTTGTGGAAAAAAAACGCTATCTGCTCCAATCAAAGATTTTTGATCCGAAAAAACAATTGTTCT
>DASRUN010000009.1:0-5777 GCA_035655435.1 archaeon
GCGCCCCGCAGGGGCGCCGCGCGCGACAAGAGAATATAATACAAAAATAGTTTGAAATCCTATACTGCCGATTCATCTGCGGGCGCAAAGGCGCCCCAACGCAGAATTCTCGGCTCCAATGTTACTGAAGGCGTTAAAAAATCTATAAGCGCTGCGGCAAAATCGCCAATCAAAAAAGTAACAGGCTCTACAACCAATGTAGCTTCCTTCCAACCCACGAAGGCAGCAGAACATTAACTATCGGCATTACAATATCATTTACAAGAGCAGTAACAAGTTTTGTAGATGACGCACCGATAATAAATGCAATCGCAAGCCCGGCAACCTGATATTTTTTCAAAAATTCCAAAAAATCAGTTACAAAAGAAGTAGTTTGTGCCATTTAATCGTCTCTCAACAGGAATTATAAAAACAGAAAACCTATTAAACAGCATGTGGAGCAATGGAAATAATTATGGAAAATTTTGATTCAACACACCTAGAAATACGCGCTAAGGACCTTTATTCATACGCTACAATAACAATTACTCCCTTTAAAAAGTTTTACAAATCACTGTTTTATATGAAAGCCAAGGAAAAGTTAAGGGTCATTCTATTCTACAAATTTGTGGAACTTGAGGAATTGGAAACCCTGAAAAACAAGCACCTTAATTTTATGAACGATTTAGGAGTACGGGGGCGAATTCTTTTGGGAAAAGAAGGAATCAACGGAAGCATATCCGGAAACAAAAAACAAATACAAAAGTACAAAACCTGGCTCAAATGCGATAAAAAATTTTCAAACATGAGTTTCAAAGAAGAAACATGCATCGAACACCCATTCAGAAAAAATACCGTTACGGTTCGAGATGAAATAGTAACCATTGGAAAAAAAGTTGACATGAACAACAAAGGAAAATATATAACCGCAAAAGAACTCAAAAAGATTTATGAAAATGGCTTAAAAGACACGGTTATCCTTGATGCGAGAAATAATTACGAACACAAAATCGGGCATTTTAAGGATTCAATAGACCTTGACATTGAAAATTTCAGGGATTTTCCAAAAGCGCTTGAAAAAATAGAAAACCTGAAAGACAAAAAAATAATCACTTTTTGTACAGGCGGAATAAGATGCGAAAAAGCAACCGCATACATGCAGGAAAATGGTTTCAACAATGTTTACCAACTCAAAGACGGAATATTGAATTATGGAAAAAAATTCCCGGATACTTACTGGAAAGGAAAATGCTTTGTTTTTGACAAACGGCTTATAACAGAACTAAACAAAAAAGAAAAAAAAGCGCTTACAAAATGCGAAACATGTGAAGAACACAGCGACCTATACAGGAACTGCAGAAACCTTCAATGCGATAAACTTTACACCCAATGTGTTCCGTGCCAGGATACATTCAATGGTTGTTGTTCGAGTGAATGCTTTGAAAAATTCAGAGAACACTGCATGGTTAGAGGATTGAAAAACCGGCAAAATATGAATTCACAAAAAGTTTAACACTTAAAAATTTTTATTGGAGCTCGCGCTTGAGAATTTTGTGCGCACGGTTTAATTGCTTGAATTTATCAGTACTTCCATTTGGCATGTCCGGATGGAATTCTTTTGCAAGCTCTTTGTACTTTTTATTTATTACTTCAAGATCATTTACATTATGCTCCAAACCCAAAAAATCCCGCGCTTCTTTTCTTTCATCCTCAATATCATTATCTTCCGAGAATTCAATTGTAAATTCCTGCATTGTTTTTTCACCGGAAACAACACGTCCAACCTCTAATTCGAGCAATTGCAAAACCAAATACAAATTCGCAATAAATGTTTTCTGCGAATTATTCGAATAATACATCCTATGAGTTTTCGAATACCATGTAACAGAGGCTTTGGCTTTTTTTGTTACAATTAGTTCAATAGGAATTTCCACAAAATCCTTTTTAACGCCGATTTGCTTCAGGGCTTCAATAATACTATTTTTGAACTGCACCGCTCTTCTCGGAGAAGCATTTTTCGCATCAAAGGAATCAAGCTCGTATCCTTTCACATTAATTTTACCCATAAAATACACCCAAAATCATTCAAAATAAAAATAATAAAAATTCAACCCAAATTTACAATAAAGAGTTTTATAACTAAAAAGTTTGATTGCGGAGCATCTAAAAAGGTTTGGAGAAGAGTGAAAACGAATAACTCCCCAATGCTGAACATAGGGCTTTTTTAATTTCCGAACAAACAATACTAAGCATGCAGGAAACCCTTAATTTCGGCAAAAGTGAAATCGAAAAACTCGAAAAAGTACTCGCAAAATTCGAAAAAGCTGGAACAACAAACTACTTTGAACACCAAAGAGCAAAACATCAAGGGTGTACAATAACGCTTTATACTTCCGGAAAAATTTCCATTCAAGGAACTAATGCAACAAAAGTAAAAGAGGAAATAATATCTTTGATGAATTTGAAACAGGAATTAACAATAGGAATTGACGAAACCGGAAGAGGAGAACGCGACGGCCCAATGGTTATTACCGGGATTCTTGGAGACAATAATGAATTGCGAGAAGTTAGGGACAGCAAAAAAACATCCGATATTGCAAAAAAGGAAAAAATTGTTTCCGAAAAAATGCTCGGATCCGTAACAGTAACACTTAACGCAAAACTCATTGATCTGATTAGAAACAACGGAAAAAATTTGAACCAGCTTGAAGCAGAAACAATAGAAAAAATAAGTGAAATACTAACCGGTTATCTTGATGCAAAAACAATTGTGGACGGAGCGCCATTAAAAGTAAATAACAAAAAAATAATTTTCGAACCAAAAGCTGATGACAATGTCGCAACCGTGGGGGCGGCATCAATAATCGCAAAGCACGCGCGGAACAATTCAAATGATAAAGAAGAAAGAAAAACTTGGAAGAAAAAAGAAGAAGTTAAATGATATTTATAGCGCACAAAAAATATTTATAGTACACAAAAGAAAATAATTGAAATCTATCTTGAGCGGTAAATCATTTGATGCATTTCTTTTGAGGAATAATCCTTTGCTTTTTCCGCGCCTCTTTTGAATGTTCTTGCCTTTGTAACGATGCCGCTGTTCTGCAATTCTCCGAGAATTTCTTTTATACCAATTATTTCGGATTCAACTGTTGAACGAAAATTATCAAGTCTTTCAACTTTTTGGCGGAGCTTCAAGTTATCCTCAATACTTTTCGAATCCGCAACAATTCTCTCAAGGCGTTGAATTCTCTTGTGGGCCAATTCAATTTTCCTCTCCAAAGGAAGGGATCTTACATCCAATTCCAATGAGCCGGAAGCGATTTGTTCTACAACCATGCTTTCGGAAACCGGAAGCCCTAAATCAGTTTTTCTTCTCGCGAAAACAATATGCAATAAAACGTTTCCGACTGCAAGAGCCACGATAAGAACCGACAAAAAAACAGTTATAAGATTCATAAGAAAACTGCGCAAAAAACGTATTATAAACGTTAGGTGTGACGACTGTTATTTTACTTTATTAGGTGAAAGTGCATTTTTCCACACTATATTGAAGTACTCTCTAAACGAATCCGATATTTCTTTACTCCTTATCAAAACACCCACCGGATCATCAGCTGAAGCCATAATAGCCACATAATCGCCGTAGATGTTTATGCTAGCCGGAATGTATTCTTCTACATACCTTACTTTCGTGTGAGCTAATTGCTCTCGTATACGCCCATACTCTAAGTTCGGAAGACAGTGGATTATTTTTGCATTCACACCTTTTTTAGCTCTTTTTTTGTGAAAATCCACTAGGAAGCCCTCCATTTTTAGGTTAAGTGATCTTCCGGCAAGTATTAAACACTCTGAATCACCATGCATGACACTTAACAGATGCTTGAATATTGATTTCACCCCCTCAACTTTTTCGTATGCATAAATACCCTGCTTTACCGGAGTTGAAGTGTATATTTTTTTAAGTTCGGAAATTGAATTCTTGATTTTTTTCTCTCGCTCTAATAATTTTTCTCCGAGCACACCAGGTTCAAGTGCATAAAATACTTTTATCTTTCCTTTTATTTGATAGCTTGTAAATCCTTTACTAAGAAGACCGTTAATAGCCTCATAAGACTTGGAGTTGTGAATCCTAGCCTCTTTTGCAATTTGCCCTGTAGTTCCATGACCCAACTTTGTCAAGGCGAAATAAGATTTTGCCTCATTCATTGAAAGTCCGAATTCTCTAAGGCACTCGATTATCTGCGACTTTTCCATAACATATAATTTACTTGGATTTCTATAAAAACCTACCCCGATAGGGGTGAAAAATTAATTTAATCATCCTACACACATGTTGATAGTATCCGATCCAAATACATGGTGGGCTTATGAATAAAGATAAACATAAACTTATACTCATTATAGCATTCTTGATAGCTATTGTTTCCGTAGCAATAATATTTGGTGCTTTTCTTTCTCCGACAACCCAAAACCCAATTGGCTTGTCTGTTTTACCACAAACAAATCAAAGCAACCCGGAAAAGGTTGAGGTGCGATTAAAGTGGGTTCATCAGGCTCAGTTTGCTGGTTTTTATGTTGCGCAGGAAAAAGGATATTACAGCAAAAATAATCTTGATGTTCAACTCAATCCGGGGGGAGTTGATTTTCCCGCAATTAATATGGTGGCAGGCGGAAAAGAACAATTTGGTGTGACAAGTGCTGACCAGATTTTATTTGCGCGCGAAAAAGGAATACCAATAGTTGCAATTGCAACAATCTACAGGAAAAACCCCATGGTTTTATTTTCACTGAAAGACCTAGGCATCAAACAACCAAGCGATTTGATCGGGAAGAAAGTAGGAGTTGCAGTAAACAAGGAAATTCTTTATCATATGCTTTTGAAAAAAACCGGCGTTGATTCCGGCAAAGTAACTGAAGTCCCCATTAAAGTAGACATTACTCCGCTGTTAACCGGCCAAGTGGATGCTTGGATCGCGAACATAATCAGTGAGCCTATTACTGCACAGGAAAAAGGATTTGAAGTCGACATTATATGGCTGAGCGATTATGATGTGAATTTTTACGGCGACGTTTTGTTTACAACAGAAGACATGATAAAAAATCACCCTGATATCGTTCGGGGATTTGTGAATGCAACTCTTGATGGATGGAATTATGCATACGACAATCCTGATGAAGCGGTTGATTACACAATGCAATATGCTTCAGCATCAAACAGTGTTCATGAAACTAAAATGATGCAAGCCAGCCTTCAGCTGATAAAACCTGATGACAGACACATTGGAGATATGCAGCAAAAAGAATGGGAAAATATGCAGCAGCAAATGCTTGAAGCCGGAGCAATGAAAAGCCCCGTAGATTTAGGTAAGACATTCACAAACCAATTTGTGGAAAACTATTACAATGAAACCTCTAATTGAAATCCGGAATCTGCATAAAAGTTATGGAGAGTTAAAAGTTTTTGAAGGAGTAAATATCAAAATTTTTCCCGGAGAATTCGTATCGTTTTTAGGACCGAGCGGCTGCGGAAAAACCACGCTCCTCAAAATAATCGGGGGATTGATTGAACCGACTGAGGGAGAAGTGTTCGTAAAAGAGCAATCTGTAAAATACGCATTGAAAAATCATGAATTCGGTTTTGTATTCCAAAGCCCGGTTCTTTTCCCCTGGAGAAATTCAATCCAAAACATCGAATTGCCCCTTGAAATTATTGGAAAACAAAAAAAAAGCACAGCACGCGAACTTCTTCGTATAGTTGGGTTGGAAGGTTTTGAAAAATCATATCCAAATGAATTGAG
>DASRUN010000010.1:0-7543 GCA_035655435.1 archaeon
AAAAAATCGTTGAACAGCTCAAGCTTGGAGAAGTGAAGGTTAATCTTCTTGAAACAGATGAGGTTGTTGAATTATTCAGGAAAATTTCTGCAGGATAATTTTTTTCAATTCAAAAACCGTATTGTTTTTTGCAAACTTGTAAGCATCGTCAAGTTTTCTCTCATTTTCAGCGTAAATTGTGAACAAACACGTATTCCTGCTCACTTTCATTCCTTCCTCTATTAGAAGCATTACTCCTGCTTTTTTATCGGATGGCGCTCCGGCTATTCTCGCGACTTTGTTGAGCAACCCAACATTGATCATGCTGACTTCCCCCGGCTCCGTGACGCAAAACTCCTTTGCATATTTTGCAAAACCAATTTCTTCGGATGAATTTATTTTTTTTCCTTGTGCTAGGATTATTTCCTTCATTTTTTTGAGCGCTTCTCCGGACTTTAAAATTCCCATTGCCTTTTCGGATCCTTTTCCCTTTGGAACATCTCCAACCAATTCCAACAAAGCCCCTGAAAGTTCAACGGCTTTCTGCGCAAGATTATCATAAAATTTTCCCTCGAGAATTGCAAGAGCATACTTTGCCTCAAGCGCCGGCCCGAATGCTTTTCCGCTAGGTTCTGAACCATTTGTGAGAATAACTTCTACTCTAATTCCAAGCGCATTTCCGACTTCTATAAATTTGAGTGCCATTCTTTCTGCCACTTCGCGTGTCTGAACTTTAACATACTGGCCAACAGGAAGGTCTATCACAACATACTTTGCGCCTACGCTTGCTTTTTTCGCCATTACAGAAGCCACAATCTGTCCTTCAGGGTCAAGGGAAAGAGGGTATTCGATTTTTATTATTTTATCATCAGCGGGTGCAAGTTCTACCGCTCCTCCCCACACAATGCAACCATTTGTTTTTCTCACGGTTCTCTCTATTTCCGTCAAATTAAGCGAAACATTTGCAAGAACCTCCATTGCATCGGCCGTTCCCGAAGCGCTTGTAATAGACCTTGAAGAAGTTTTCGGCATTGCATACCCCGCCGAAGCTATTATTGGAACTATTATCATTGTGGCTCTTCCATTCACGCCCCCAACAGAGTGCTTGTCCACAACAATATTGTCGCTCAATTTGAGAGTTTTCCCGTTTTCAATAAGAGCTTGAGTCATCCAAACAGTTTCATCCAGATCAAATCCATGAATGTAAACCGCGCTCACAAAAGCAGTTGTCTCTATTTCAGATAATCTGTTCGATGCAATGTCCTGTACGATTTTTTTCATTTCATCTTTTTTGAGCTTGTGGCCGTCCATTTTCCTTTTAATGAATTTGATGCTTGTCGGCCTTCCACTCGGCCTAACCTCCACAGAGCTTCCTTCTTTTATTCCAAGTGCAATGTGCACGTCCTTGAAAATCCCTATTTCATTTTTTTGCGTAAGAGTATCTGTTACATCAACAACCGCATTCACTTTTTTTCCGTTGCGCGGATTTGTTATCTCAACGCGCTCAAGCGGAACCAACCCCAGATCCAATGCATCGGCCTCATGCAGAATCGCAATGAGTTTTCCCGCAACAATGTCAATTGTTTTCACTTTCAAAATCTGGCAGTAATTCTGTCCGTTCATCGTTATAAAATAAGCTGTTCGGGTTTTTAAGGTTTTAGAATTTTTTCCATTGTCTGGCAATAAAAGTACTTATTTCCGCATACAACTCCGTGTTGTGCTGGCTTAATCCTACTAATATCTTTCCTTGATCAAAAGTGTTTAGCTTCCTAAATTCCAAAAATGTTCTGTCGTTCATTTCTCCTTGTGTAATGAGGTTATCAAGCAAACGTTGTCCGTGTTCCGAAAATCTCCATTGTTTTGGTGGCTGTTCAGTTTCGGCTGCTACGGGTTTAGATATTTTGTCTGATTTATTTTTGCCGGGAGGCCACAGCCATTTCATAAATCTTATCATTGAAAATCACTTCAGTTTCCTGCACAACTCTTTCGCTGCCTTTTTCATGTCCTTTGCTTCGTAAATTCCTCTGCCCACAATTGCATGCCAATTTTTTCCGGCTGCTTTTCCGGATTCCGAAATATCTCCGCCCTGAGTTACTAAACCGGGAGAATAGAGAATGGGCTTGATTCCTTTTGATTCAAAAAATTTTCTATACATTTCAATTTTTTCCGGCTTGTTTCCCGGAACAACAAAATCCTTTACCCCATGTTCAATTGCAATTCCATACATTTCCATCGGCGCATCATCCCTCAAAAAACCGCCGTCGGATTCCAAATATCCCGGATGTGTCATTTCTCCGCCCACAATTACATGCAAATTTGCTTTCATGCACGCCTTAATCCACGCTGCCTCGGTTTCGGGGCCGGCTTGTGGAAAAAGTATTACTGAATCAATTCCTGCATTTTTGCAAACTTTCGCAAAATTTTCCCCGGTGAAAGGAACATCTGTTCCGGCTTTTTGATGATCATAAATCAAAGGCTTTTTTGTATGCTTCCTTGCAATTTCCACAACTTTTGGAAGCCCATATTTCAAACCTAATTCAAACCCGATTTTGTACGCGCTTATTCCCTTCACTCCATTCGTTTCCTTAACCAATTTTTCAAACATTTCAATCGAATCAAAATCGCACGCCGGAATAATGCTCTTGTTTTCTTTTATCAAACCGGCGGAGAGGTCCGCCGTCAGACCTGTCCTATCTTCGTTGCGACTCGATAGGTGTTTCATTCACTTTCCCTCCTGCCATTTTTCCGGATTTTTAAAATACTCTTTCGCGCTTTTGTAAAGACTTTCCTCTATTTTTTTATTTTTGTGCAATATTTCCAATAACTCCGTTACACTAAAAACACTGTGTAATCTATAACCTTTGCTCAACAATTCTTTTTTTCCTCCTTGTTCGCGATCCACAAGAACAAGAATATCTTTTACTTTCAAACCTTCTTTTTCCAATGGCGCGATTGCCTCGAATTTGCTTGCCCCGTTTGTAATCAAATCATCTATTACAAGGCATGTTTCTCCTTTTGAATATTTTCCTTCAACGCTTGCTTTTGTTCCGTAATCTTTTTGCTCTTTTCTCGGAAAAACCATTCTCCAATTTTTTTCCAAAGAAACTGCTGTTGCAATTGATATTGCCGCAAACGGAATTCCCGCAATCAAATCAAATTTCAGTTTTTCCTCTTCCGCTTTTTTCGCGAGTTCTTTTCCAACCATTTTCAATGCTTTTGGAAAAGAAACCAGCACGCGCAGATCAATGTAAATCGGACTTTTCAATCCCGATTTCAAAGTAAACAATCCGAATTTCACCGCGCCGATTTCAGCGAGCTCCAATGCCAGTTTTTCTTTTTCGGTCATATTTTTTTCATCTTCCGTGTCTTGGTTTCCCCGGTCTCCGTGATATTCGTTTCCCGCTTTGCGACCCAAATCTCCTGCTTTCTTCCCTAGCCTTAGTGCTTCGTGTTTCAGGTCTTATTTTTTTTGGGTGAGTTAACTCGTATTCAACGCTTTGGATTTTAGTCCAGGCGTTTTGGTTTGCTTTGAGCAGTTCGTCGGATAGTATGGCGCCAATTATTTGCTTTTGCGTGATTTTTTCATTTTGGCGGGCGGTTTTATCTTGTGCAACCCTTTTTGCAAAACTAAGAATACTATAAATTATTTGCTGTTTGCTTCCGGTGCCCAAGACAGAACTTGCCAGGTTATATCTTTGGTTATCTGACAGCCGTATTTTCTCACCCATAAACCCTTCCCCCCGCAATTGTAGCTTCTATTGCGCCTTTCAGTTTTTTTCCGTTCCAAGGAGTATACTTTGCTTTTGTGAAAAGCTCTTCGTTCCTCAATAAGTGCACCGCTTTCATATCAACCAGTACAAGATCAGCATCAAAACCTTTTTTTATGAAACCCTTATTCTTCCAGTTGAATATTTCCGCAGGCCTCTCGCAAACCGCTTCCATAACACGTTTTAATGGCAATTTTCCCGTGTTTACAGCATCCAAAAGAAGCGGAAGCATTGTTTCAACTCCCGGAACTCCGGAAGGAGCTTTCCAATACTCTTGCTGTTTTTCCTCAAGCGAGTGCGGAGCATGGTCAGTTGAAACGATTTCAATCGCGCCCGATTTTACTTCCGCAAAAAGCGCTTTCCTGTGCTTCTCTTCCTTAATGCTTGGATTGCATTTTATAAAATTTCCAAGTTTTTTGTAAGCGCTCGAATTCAAAAATAAGTGTTGAGGAGTTACTTCGCAAGTAACAAATTTCCCGTTCTTCCTTTTCTTTGCTTTTTTCACTAATTCCAATCCTTTTTTCGAGGAAATGTGCGCAATGTGCAATTTGTTCCCGATTTCTTTCTGCAATTCAAGCACAACCTCTATTGCTTTTGCTTCCGCTTTCTCGGTTCTGATTTTTGGGTGTATTGAAGGATCATTTTTATTCGCAAACTTTTTCTCATTCTCTTTGATCTCATCATCATCTTCCGCGTGAACAACAACTACAAAACCTTTTTTCTTTGCGAGTTTAAACAATTCTTCCATTTTGTTTTTGTTGTTGAACAAAATATTTCCTGTTGTGGAACCGTAATAAACTTTCACTCCACGCAAATTTGCATTTTCGATTTCCGAAAGATTATCATTTGTTGCGGCCATGTAAAGATCAAAGTCCACAAAAGAAGTTTTTTTTGCAATTTCCCGTTTTTCCTCAAGCGCTTTCTTTGTTGTTGTGGCTGGATTCGTGTTCGGCATATCCATTACTGTTGTTACTCCGCCATGGAGCGCAGCAAGTGATCCTGAAAACCAATCTTCCTTGTACTCCGCTCCCGGAACTCTAAAGTGAACATGCACATCAATTGCTCCGGGAAGAATGAGAAGTCCTTCGCAGTCAATTTCTCGATCTGCCTTAAATTTTTTTTCTGAAATTTCAATTATTTTTCCGTTGTGAATTAGAATATTAGTTTTTTTTATCCCGCCGTTAATGTAGGCTTTTCCGTTATTGAGTGCTAAATCCATTTTACTCACGAAATTGTTTTGAGTTTTCCCCTGAACTCTTCTATTGAATTATAGCCCTTCTTTTTTGCGTAATCATCAAACTCTTTTGAAATTCTTTCAATTGAACCTGGCCCTTGCTGCATGTAAACCGTTCCCAATTGAACGGCCTTTGCTCCGCACAAAACAAATTCGAAAACATCAACTCCTGTATAAATTCCGCCAACTCCGACAATGTCAATTTTTTTATCCAACAGCTCATAAAGTTTGCGCACATTCGCAAGCGCTGTCGGCTTTACGTAAATTCCGCCGATTCCCCCAAAACCTCCTTTTGGTTTTATGACAACTTTTTCAGTTTTCGGATCAATTATAAGTCCGTTTCCAATGCTGTTTATTGTAACAACAAAAGCGGGCTTGTGCTTATTCAATATTTTTGCGATTTCCTCAAAATGTACAAAATCAAAATAAGGCGGAAGCTTTACTCCCAACTTTTTTTTGGAGACTTTCAGCGCTTCTCGCAAATATTTGTCGGTTGCATCAAAATCGTATGCCACTTGAGGTTTTCCGGGGATGTTTGGACATGATAAATTAAGTTCTATTGCATCGGCATCTGTTTGATTCATGGCTTTTATTATTTCAATGCTGTCTTCCATTGTCAGTCCGGAGACGCTTACAAAAACCGGTTTTTTGAATTTTTTTAATTCAGGAATCATTTCCGCATACTTTTTGTAACCAAGATTCGGCAAACCCATTGAATTAATGGAAGTTAAACCCATGTCAAAATATCTTGGTTCGGGATTTCCTTCCCGCGGTTCTTTAGTACAAGATTTTGTTAATATTGCCCCGCTTTTAGAATTTCCGATTATTTTCAAATCCGGGAGAGTAACGCATTTTGGGCCGGATGCATTATAAATCAAATTATCAAGTTTAATTCCCGCAATAGTTGTTTCCACAAAAGATCACTTGATTCCAGATACAATATCTTCCTCATTCATCCTTGTTTCGCAGTAAACGCACTTTGCCATCAAAGGGTTTTCCGTAATATCAAATTTTCCGGAAACTTTTTCCACGTTCGAAATACACTTTGGATTAATGCACTTGATTGTTCCGTGCACCATTTTAGGATACTCAAGCTTTGTTTTGGTTTTATTTTCCCCATTTTTTATAATGTTCAGTGTTGCGCCTTTTCCTATCAAAGCAACTTTTTCCATTTCCCTTTCGCTCAATTCTTTTCCCTCAATAAAAATAACATCCTTCTTCCCCATTTTCCTTGATTCAACATTCATTGCCGCGGTAACAGTGTAATCTTTCAAATCCAAAACTTCAAGAATTTTGTAAGCGGTTCCCTGATTCAAATGATCAATTACAGTTCCGTTTTGGATCGGTTTTATCCTGATGATTTCTTTTTTCCGATTTCCGCTCATTTCTTCACCCCCGCGGCGGAGAGGTCCGCCGTCAGACCTGTGCACCTTCGGTAGCACAATTTCATTTTTTAACACCAGCTAAAATTTTCAACAATGCTTCTCTTACAGGAACTCCGTTTGCCGCCTGCTTGAAGTAAATTGCCTGCGGCATGTCATCAACTTTTGTTGTTATTTCGTTCACGCGCGGAAGCGGGTGCATTAATTTCAAATCCTTTCTCCCTTTTCCAAGAACTTTCGGAGTGATTATATAAGAATTCCTAACCTTTTCGTATTCAACCTCATCCGGAAACCTTTCCTTCTGAATTCTCGTAGAATAAAGCACATCAACTTTATCGAGATACTTATCCAACTTTGAGGTTTCCGTGATTTTCAATTTTCCTTTCGTATCATCAATAATATACTCCGGCATTTTCAATGAGGCAGGCGAAATAAGGTAAACCTGTACATTATTGAATTTAGCAAGCGCGTACATCAAAGAGTGCACGGTTCTCCCGTACTTTAAATCCCCTGCCATTGCAATTGAAATCCCGTCTATTTTCCCGCACTCCTTTTTGATAGTGTACAAATCCAAAAACGTTTGCGTGGGATGCTGGTTTGCTCCATCTCCGGCATTGATAACAGGTTTTTTCGAAACTTCTGCAGCGCGCCTTGCCGCGCCCTCAATATAATGCCTCATTACAATCAGATCCGCGTAATTTTCAACCGTATGAATCGTATCCGTAAGGCTTTCTCCTTTTTTGTAAGAGCTTACATCAGCATCAGCAAAACCAATTACTTTTCCGCCAAGATTTTGGATTGCGGTTTCAAAGCTCAGCCTTGTTCTTGTGCTTGGTTCGAAAAAAAGCGAAGCAATAACTTTTCCCTTGAGGATTTTTTGCTTTTTGTCGCGCGGCATTTTATCCATTTTTGCCGCTTCCGCGATAACAAATTCTATTTGTGCGCGTGAAAAATCATTTATTGAAAGCACATCTTTGGGGAATTTTTCAGAATCAGTTTGGGTTTTTTTGTTCAACTTTTTTACCCTTCAAATTCTCATAGCGGAGTACTTAAAAACCTTATTTTTGGAGCTTGAAAATTAGAAAAAAATTGAAATGAGGAGTCGAAGGAAAATGTATTTCCTATGCTAATAATAGGCGCTCCGCACGTATAAAAGCTTTTTGAATGCCAATTTTTCCATG
>DASRUN010000011.1:0-15129 GCA_035655435.1 archaeon
CTCCGCCAACAGCAACAACATCATGTTCTCCGGCAATAATGCTCATCATTGCATTTCTCAATGCAACGCTTCCAGATGCGCATGCCGCTTCCATTCTGTGTGCGGGCAAAGGATTCAAACCAAGTTGATCCGCAATTAATGCTCCAATGTGTTCCTGTCCAACCAATCTTCCCGAAGCCATTGTTCCGCCGTAAACCGCTTCAATTTCATTTCCAACTATTTTTGCATCTTTAACCGCAGCAATTCCCGCTTCCGCAACAAGATCTCTCAAACTCTTATCCCAGCGTTCGCCGAACTGCGTTAATCCAATTCCGATAATTGAAACACTTCTCATTTTTTACCACTACCTTTAACCAAAAAATACGATGTTACTATTATGATTAGTAAATCAAGCAATAAATTCAAAGCAATAAAACTGCTTCCTTTAAACGAGCTACAGTAAAAAAAGAACGGCAGTCCAAAACAGCTGGGTGACATTATTTGTGCGAAAACTAAACTAATAACAGAAAGCACAACGGTTATTATTATAAAATTTTTTGTTGTCTTCATAAACTTTTCCTTATTCATCAATGCACACCCTTGATTTTTTTTCTCTGTATTGCGTATTGCGCATAATCAATGTATTCTTTTTCCTCAATTGCTTTTCGCAATGGAATTTTCGCGCGCTTGTTCAAAATATTTTTTGTAACCTCAATTTGGAACGCATCGCTTCCTGCTCCTGAACCATATGATGCCATCAAAATTTTTTCTCCGGGTTTTGCAACATCCAAAAGGCTTACAAGTCCAACCATAGAACTTCCCGAATAAGTGTTCCCAATCAACGGCGTCATCAATGCAGGTTCAACTTGTTCTTTTTTGAATCCAAGAATTTTCGCAGCTTGTAAAGGAAATTTTCCGTTTGGTTGATGCGGACAAAAATAATCATAATCACTAACTTTTGTTTTTGTTTTTTTCAACAAACCATTTACTCCTCCAAGCAAGTGTTTGAAGTACGCAGGTTCTCCTGTAAATCTTCCCGCATGACTTGGATATTCCGCGTGCTGCCTTCTCCAAAAATCAGGAGTATCAGTTGTAAAAGAATAAGTTTCCTTTAATTCCGCAATAATTTCATTTTCCTTTCCGCCGATAAGAATTGCCGCTCCTCCCGATCCTGCTGTAAATTCAAGCGCATCATTTGGCCTTCCTTGAGCTGTATCAGCTCCAACAGCCAAACCATATTCAATCATTCCCGCCTTTACCATTCCCATGCACATTTGCATTCCCGCTGTTCCGGCTTTACAAGCAAATTCCAAATCCGCAACAGTAATATCAGGACCGGCATTCAATGCATCGGTTACAATTGTCCCCGTTGGTTTTACCGCGTAAGGATGTGATTCAGATCCGACATAAATTGCCCCGATTTTTTGTGCTTCAATTCCCGCAACTTCCAAAGCAATTCGCGAAGCTTCAACGGAAATTGTTGCAGTATCCTCATCCCAAGAAGCAACAGCTTTTTCCTTAACTCCTAAACCCGCGGCTACTTTATCGCCGTCTTTATTCCACACGCGTGCAATTTCAGTGGTCTTTATTCTTTTGCGGGGAACGTATGCTCCGTAACCAACAATTCCAACTTTCATTTTTTCACTCCGAATTTAATTATAATTATTGACAAAAGATAAGCAAATATTAAATCAACTACAATGCTAATCCAATCTCCGCCAAAGTGATACTCAGTTGACATCTCAGCTCCCTGAAGACATACAGGGCCTCCGCACCCAATTTGCTCTTCTCCAAATGTCAATGGAAATCCAATGTTGTAGCAACCTACATCATTGCAATGGCCGTTTGAATTAATTGACTTGTCGATTAGGAGAGAGCCAACCGATAAAACTACGAAAAGAATTACAGCAATAATTATTTTGCCTTTAGTAGGTTTAAGAAATTCTGTAAAGTTCATTTTTTCCCGTCCATAATTTCCTTTGCTCTGCTAACACTTATATTCCCTTCCCCCGACATCTGCTTTGCAATTTTATCAATTTGATCTTTAGAAGCTCCCGCCATTACAGCAATATTCTTCGCATGCAGTTTCATATGCCCTTTTTGTATTCCTTCATTTGCAAGTGCTCTCATTGCAGCAAAATTCTGTGCCAATCCCACAGAAGCAATTATTTCCGCCAACTCAGAAGCATGTTTAACTCCTAAAATTTTAACATTTATTTTTGCAAGCGGATGCGTTTTCGTCGCTCCTCCCACAAGTCCAACAGCCATTGGAAGTTCTATTTCTCCTACAAGATCTCCTTTAGAATTTTTAGAATATTTTGTAAGCGGTTTGTACTTCCCGCTGATTGAAGCAAAAGCATGTGCTCCAGCTTCTATTGCGCGAAAATCATTTCCAGTTGCAATTACCACAGAATCAATTCCATTCATGATTCCTTTATTGTGAGTGCACGCACGATATTCATCGTTCGCCGCAAATTCGTAAGCATCAAGAACATTTTCAATAACTTCTTCTCCAAGAGTTTCTTTTTTCCAAACAGTTTTCGCCTTCACAGTTCTATGAACAGCTAAATTCGAAATAATTCTCAACCTTGTTTTTCCGCCGGACAATTCCTCGAGTTTTGGGCTGATAAGTTCACACATTGTATTGATTGTGTTCGCTCCCATTGCATCGCGTACATCAACAAGCAAATGCACAATAATCATTTTTCCGCGCGCAGTGGAAATTTCTCGTGCTTCAATTTTCCTTGCCCCGCCGCCAAATTTTATGAGCATTGAATCCCTAGAATTTGCAATTCCAACAAGTTCTTTTTCATTTTTCAAAATTTTTTGAATAGCACTTTTAGTATCTTTTGCTCCAAGCAATTGTATTTGTCCAATCATTATAGGATCGGAAGCCTTTGCTTCAAACCCCTCACTCAATTTTGCTGCATTTGAAGCAGCAGCAACAACGCTTGGTTCTTCCAAAGCAAATGGAATCAAAACTTCTTTTCCATTAACAGTAAAATTAGTCGCCAATCCCATTGGAAGTTGGAACGTTCCATACACATTCTCAATCATTCTATTGGCTGTTTCAAAGTCAAGTGAACCGTATTTCTCCAATTCCTTTACTTCCTCTTCCGAAAGTTCCGCAAATTCCTTTACAATCCTAAGCCTTTCTTTAAGATTTTTTTCATAGAATTTGCCAATTTTTGATGTTTTCACGGATAGCTCTCCAGAGTAAAATTTTCTTTGAAAAATTTGTTATTGGATTACTTTAATAGCTGTGTCTTTGGTCAGCTATGTACTGTTGCACGATCTGGAGCTGTGCCCTTTTCTTTGCCAATCCTGTCTTGATAAGATCCTGGGTATTAGTCATGGGACAGTCTTTGTGCGTCAAGGAGTATATAAACATTCCGTCTTTTGTCCACCTAAATATTGGCGATTGCCGAAGATTGTTTTGTTTTCTTTGTTTTTCACTAAAAAAAGTATTATTTCACAACCAAGAGCACTTCGCTTCCCTTTGAAAGTACAATGCTTTTCTTTACTTTGAAGCGCTTTTGCCCATCAAGAATCAACTCAGCTTTGCAGTTTGTAATGCCGTTTACCACAATTTTCTCATGGTCGTTAACAATTAAGGGTCTATGACTCCAGTCAACAGGGTTAACGCTTACCGCGACAAAAACCTTTGCATTTCCCTTTACAATAGGTCCTCCTGCGCTCAAAGAATGCGCCGTTGATCCTGTCGGAGTTGCCACAATCAACCCATCTCCCGCCTCATTCCTCTCTTCCTTTCCAATTTTCAAAGTATACTTAATTATTCTTCCTGCTTTTTCAGGAACAACCAAAGCTTCATTCAAAGCCTCTCCAACCAATTTCCCGGCAACCTTTGCAGCAATCCTACTCCGTGTTTCAACAGAATATTTTCCCGCAAGAATATTTTTGAGCGCAAATTCCAATTCATTGTGATTATAAGCTTGCAAAAAACCTTTATTCCCACAATGCAAACCCATTACCGGAATTTTCTTTTTTCCAAGTTCGCGAAACGCCGCTATAAGCGTTCCATCTCCCCCAAAAGAAATTATTATATCCGAATCAAAATCCTTGAGCGCTTTCCCTTTTCCAAAAAAACCTTTATCCAATTCAAACCGAATTTTTTTTTGTTCAAGAATATCAGTGCAAAGCTTTGCGGTTTCTTTCGCAACAGGATTTTCCTTTCTGCCCGTTATTCCGATTTTTTTTGGTTTCATGTTAAAACTCTTCTCCGATTTTTTTCATCTGTTCTATGTACTCTTTTCTGGCATCATCAATAAATGCCATGACTTCCGGATAATCAACCGCTCTTGACATGAGTTTTGTGTAATATCGTAATTTTCCTTCAACAGACATTTTTCTGAAAATCTTGCTGGTTAAAATTTTTTTTGCAGTGCCAATATTGGTTATAGGATTTTCTTTTTTTGGCGGCATCCTTAAACCCCGCTCGCGCGCAAGCGAGTCAATCATTCCTTTGGCGCGCGCAAGCGCAGGCTTAGATCTCCATGGTTGTTTCATAATAATTTATTTATACTAAATTTGTTTAAAGCACTAACCTTTTCCCTATCTTTCAGTTTTGGAGTTTTCCATCAATTCACTTTTTAAACTTTTAATTAATCCTAATGTTCAAGGTGAGCGATTGAAGTACGTTTTCATGTTTGATGAGTCAAAAAAACCCAATACGGAAGAAGCATCATTTGTTCTCGGGAACAAAGGCGCACAATTAGCTGAAATGACCAATGCCGGTTTGAATGTTCCATTTGGTTTTACCGTAACAACAACCGCATGCAACGAATATTATTCCCTTGGAAAAAAATGGCCAAAAGGTTTAGAAGCTGAAGTAAAAGCAGGTCTTGCAAAACTCGAAAAAAGAATGAAAAAAAAATTAGGTGATTCAAAAGACCCGCTCTTTGTTTCGGTTAGATCCGGTTCTTATGTTTCCATGCCCGGAATGATGGACACGGTTTTGAACTTAGGAATGAACGACAAGAGCGTCGAAGCATTCGCAAAGCAAACAAAAAACGATCGCGCAGCCTATGATTCTTATAGAAGATTCATCAACATGTTCGGGGATGTTGTAATGAACGTTTCCCATTCAAAATTCGAACACGTTCTCGATTCAATAAAAAAAATTGCAAAAGCAAAAAACGATACCGATTTGAATGCAAAAGAATTGAAAGAAGTTGTAGAAAAATACAAAATTTTGGTTAAACAAGAAGCAGGAAAAAACTTTCCACAGGATCCAATAGAACAATTAGAAATGGGAATCAATGCGGTTTTCGCTTCATGGAACACTCCACGCGCGGTTTCTTACAGAAGAATTCATAATCTCCGCAATGATGCAGGAACAGCGGTAAATGTCCAGGCAATGGTTTTCGGAAACATGGGAAATGATTCCGGAACAGGAGTTTCATTCACAAGAAACCCTTCAACCGGAGAAAAAGAACATTACGGAGAATTCCTGATTAATGCGCAAGGAGAAGATGTTGTTGCAGGAATAAGAACGCCCCAAACAATTGATGCAATGAAAAAAACCCATCCAAAAGTTTATGCAGAATTAATTCAAATCTACTCAAAGCTCGAAAAGCATTATAGAGAAATCCAGGATTTTGAGTTTACATTCGAAAAAGGAAAATTGTATTTATTGCAGACTAGAAACGGAAAAAGAACCGCACAAGCCGGATTAAAAATTGCTGTTGATATGGTTAACGAAAAACTCATTACAAAAGAAGAAGCAATTCTCCGAACCAAACCTGAACAATTAGATCAATTATTACACAAACAACTTGATCCAAATGCAAAATCAACCGCAACTCTTTTAGGAAAAGGCCTTGCAGCATCTCCGGGAGCTGCTGTTGGAAAAGCTGTTTTCAATGCCGAAGATGCAGTAGCACAAAAAGCTGCAGGAGAAAAAGTCATTCTTGTTAGAACCGAAACATCCCCCGAGGATATTGAAGGAATGCACGCGGCTCAAGGAATTCTAACCGCTCGCGGAGGAAAAACATCTCACGCTGCAGTTGTAGCTCGCGGAATGGGAAAACCATGTGTTGCGGGCGCCGAAGAAATTAAAGTTAATGAACACTCAAAATCCTTCGAATCAAGAGGAATAAAAATAAATGAAGGGGATTTCATTGCAATTGATGGCGCTACAGGAGAAATTTTCAAGGGAAAACTCGCATTAGTTGAACCAAAACTCTCCAAAGAATTTCACATTCTCATGAAATGGGCTGATTCCTTTAGAACTTTGGAAATAAGAACAAACGCGGAAACCCCATTGGATGCAAAAGTTGCAAAAGAATTTGGAGCAGAGGGGATAGGATTAGCAAGAACCGAACACATGTTCTTTGAAGGAACGCGCATCAAAGCCGTTAGAGAAATGATCATTGCTCAGGATGAAATCGGAAGAAGAAAAGCCCTTGCAAAATTATTGCCATTCCAAACAAAAGATTTCGAAGAAATTTTCACGGTAATGAACGGCCTTCCAGTAATCATAAGATTATTGGATCCTCCGTTGCACGAATTTTTGCCGAAAGAAGAAAAAGAAATAAACGAAATTGCAAAAGAATTCAATGTTACTCCTGAAAAAATACATCAAATTATTGAATCCCTTGCGGAAGTAAACCCAATGCTCGGCCATAGGGGATGTAGATTAGGAATAACCTATCCTGAAATAACCGAAATGCAAGCTACTGCAATTTTCAACGCAGCTTTGAATGTAAAGAAAAACAATGTGAATGCTATCCCCGAAATAGAAATTCCACTTATTGGAAATGTAAAAGAATTTTTATCACAAAAAGAAATCATTGAAAACGTTGCAGCAAAACTCAATGTGAAAGGAAAAATAAAGTACAAAATAGGCACAATGATAGAAGTTCCCCGCGCCTGCATTACCGCTTCCGAAATCGCAAAAGAAGTTGATTTTGTTTCATTTGGAACCAATGATCTAACCCAAACAACACTTGGGTTTTCCCGCGACGATGCAGGAAAATTCATTCAAGTTTATTTGGAAAAGGGAATCTTCGAAAGCGATCCATTCCAAACAATCGACCAGAACGGAGTTGGGCAATTAATGATTCAAGCGGTTAATTCAATTAGAAAAGTGAACAAAAAAATGGATATTGGAATTTGTGGCGAGCACGGAGGAGACCCTGCCTCGGTTGAATTCTGCCACAGAATCGGTCTAACAAACGTTTCCTGCTCTCCGTTCAGAGTTCCAATTGCAAGATTGGCTGCGGCGCAGGCTGCGCTCCGCAAATAAGAAACATTAATATAATTCCTTTCCATACTTTTTTTATGAGATTTATTGATCGAATAAAAAAACGTTTGGTTGGCCCTAAACCAAACAACCCCCAGTTTGAACACAAGACTGGAGAAGACGCGGTTCGTGCACTTTTGCAAGCTCATCCACAACAATCAGCTCCTGTTCCCCCTATAGAAAAGCGGATTGCAGCAACGGTAAAAAGCCCTACCATTCCAGGAGAAATTCCAAAAAGACCATCTCCACACAGTCCGGAAACTATTATCGCTAACATAGATAGAGGAGTTGCCAAACTTTTCTCAAATCCAATGGAGAGAGAAAATGTTCAAGTTGACCACAATACATTATTAGAAAATTGTCCAAGACTTCTTCTTGATAAACTAACCAACCCCGATCCGAATCTGAAACTACATCTAATAACTCCTCATATGATTGCAGTGAATTTTTCAAAAGGAGAAGGCGCGGGAGGAAGAGCCTATTTTGTAGATGCGAACTCGTTTCCCCTAAAAATTTTTGAAGATATTCTTCGAAATAACAAATTTGTTAAAAAAGACAGGTCCGGCAAAGAAATGTTTTTTTATAAAAAATCCTCCGACTACACAGGTGAGGTGCGAATATATTTTGTACCAAATCTGCTTGAACTTATAGGGCATGAACAATATCGCGGGTCTATTCACCGTTTACCGCAATAAACTTCCAAAAAAACCAAGTGCCCCGTTCACAAGCCCCAAAACTGCTGTTGTTACACCAACAGTCATGCTTTTCACTGTTCCTTCCGCATTCAATCCTCTATACTTTATTTCCCCTGAGTTCATCGCATTCAAAAAAGAATCAAAAGGTTTTTCAGATTCCGACAATTTGTTAACTGTTTTTTCCTTGATTTTTATCTCAACATCCGCAAGACTCTTTGCTCCTTGAGACAATTCCGTCAATCTGTTCTTTTTGGTTTCAGCATAATAATCCAGAACAGATCCATCCCCATATTCAACAAAAATGTTTATTTTATTGTTTCCAAAAAGATCAAACAATTGTTCTGGAACATTCTCAATATTCGAATTTATCTGCTCAACAATTGCAGGTTTTAATTTTCCATTCTCAAAATAATCGTCAACACTTTCCTTATCCTGTGCCAGCAAAATAAATCCATTAGTTCCAATACTCCCGTTTGGCATTACCAAAACCACGCCAATTGCGGCAACAATAATTACAACAATGAAAACCAATCCTATTTCACGCATAGCAAAAAGTAGTTCTTTTCAATATAAAAAACATCTGTTATGTAGTATTTGTTTGTTCTTTGAATTTTTCATTCAATTTTTTCATAAATTCTTTTTTATTTTCCTTCTGCAATTTCAAACCGGCAGCAATAGCGTGCCCGCCACCCTCGTTGCCTTCACCGAACTCCGCACAAATTTCTTTGAACGCTTTCCCAAGATTGATTCCGCGATACAATATGTCCTTTGTTGCGCGCCCGCTTATTTTGAGCGAACCATCCTCATTATGCGCAACCGCAATTATCGGCTTATTATCTCCAATAATTCCCGATCCATATAACATTCCAGCAACAATCCCCACAATGCTCTCTTTTATTGTTTCTCCCGAATCAAAGCAATAAAACATTTCCTCTTCCTGAACCCCATTTTTTGAAATAAATTCTATGCCCTCACGCAATTGCCTTCTGTGTTCCTGCATCAAACTCATTGCTTCCAAATATTTTTCTCCTCTATCTCCTAAACAAACTTCAATCCCAATTTCCGCCCTCGAGTGGCGACCGCAGGCATTTAAAAGTGTCGAAAATTCTTTTGCATCGCTCACAGGCCTTTTTTGATTTTCATGCGGAAAAGAATACACTTCCCCAATCAATTCTTTTATTTTCCACTCGGGAACATTGTGCTTGTGCAAATGCAGAATAAGCGCTGTTGTTAATTTTTGTTTTTCTTCGAGTTTCAAATCAGAATAAGTTCTCCACACTTCTCCTCGCTTTAATTCAATTCCGGTTTCCTGCAAAAATTTCAAACAATTCTCTTCGTTTGCGGTCAAATTCGGCAAAACCGGAGAAGAACTAAAAAGCAAAAACTGCACCAACGGCCTTGTAATTCTTCCATATAATCTAAGATCATTTTCAACTTTCAAAAATCCTGAAGCAGCTCCTTCTTTCACTATTTCAGAATTCAAACCAATTAGTTTTCCGGAAAAATCCTGCACATCCCCCACAGCCCCGACAATTGCAAGCGGCACCAAATCAATGTTTTTCGGATTCAAAGTTTTCGCAAACAAATAAGCAATTCCCGAAGCGCTGATTTCATTCCCCCCATTTATCCCATAATCAAAAGGAGAAAAATGGTTCTCATGATTCACATTAACTTTTTGATGATGATCGAAAACAAAAAGATTTTCCCCAAACTCTTCTATCAAATATTCCAATTGCCCGGACCCAAAATCAACAAACACATAATTTTTTCCCTTTCCTTTTATTTCCGGAATATTTTCCCTATACAATTGCTTTATCCACATTTTTGAAACTTTTTTCCCTTCTCTCCTAAGAGCTTCGTAAAGTATTGCTCCGGAAGAACATCCATCCGCATCATAGTGGTGTATTACAACAAAATCATCGCTATTGCGCACATTCTGTGCAATTTGTTCCATTTTTTCGCGCCAATCCATAAATAGAATTCAATGGCAAGGCTCTTTTTAATTGCATTTAGGGTTCAGTGCCGGTGCGGAACTAGGTTAATAGAAAATAGTCTTTCAAAGGTGTTTCCATGCTACATCCTCTTCCTTCCTTAGCCAGTCTTTGGCAAGAGATCTTTCGGATAATAAATGGATTTTTTTAGTCAATCTGAACCACTTCTTTGCAAATCTCACAATTCCACTATTTTATCCACAAAATGCCCTATTGTATTTGTAATGCTTTTTGATTCTTTTGCATTGGAAGAAAAAAGTATTGCGGAGGCATTCGCCACGCTAATTTTTCCAATTAAAGAGTGGACAAATTTTTCTATGGAAGTGGGTTGATTGTAAACAAGCATTGTGGAAACAGAATCCAAAATAACAATGGTTTTTTCCTTGTTTTCGGAAATCAATTTGTCCATTTTTATCAAACAATCCGTTAACTCCATGGGGCTTTCAACATACTTAACCTGTGCAGTGTCCTTTATCTCAACGCCCCTGTCTTTTGAAACCATGTCAATGAATTGGATGTCTTTTGTATTGATTTTTTCCTTTTCAAAATCTTCTTTGAGTTTGTTGTAACCGGTGCTGAGCGTAATGTAAATAATGCACGCATCCTTCTCCATGTATTTTTTCACCATTGCGCTTCTAAGCATCGGCTGATCCTTTGGATCCACAAGCGTCAGAACCGTAAACGGTTTTTCAATTCCCTCAAATGCCTTTGTGAGCTTTAAGTTAAAACCGCTCGATTTTACAAGCACGCTCATGATTTTTTCTTCATCCCACTTGTCAGTATTGGAAACCAAATTTTTTACACCTCGTCAAACAATTCCGATTTGGCCAAAACCGTTATCCCCGTGGAAGATATTTTCACGGGCTTCAATTTTTCGGCTATTTCAGTGTTCCTCATTTTCAAAACCGCAATGCTTCTGATGAACCTGTTCTTAATTTTAGTGTGGTACAAAAGTATAACTCCGTCGGCAACATACTCTTCAAGACCATAAAGCGAGGATATTTTGTCAAGACTTATTTCATTTGTTATTATTGTCGTAACCCCGATTGCTTTGAGCATTTTTCCAAGTGAAACAATTCTTTTTCTTGCATCAAGTTCGCGGTCAAAAAACAACCTGAAAATAACACCCGGATCTATTACAACGCGCTTTGCATTTATCGCCTTCACATTGTCCTCGATTGCCGCCTTCAACCTTTCAAAATCATAAAGTTCAACCGTAACAATAAGGAGCTTTCCCTCTTTCACAAGCTTTTTCAAATCCCACCCAAATTCCATTGCTCCCTGATAAATTGTTTCCTCCGTTTCCTCCAAAGAAACATAAACCGCGTTGTCATTGTACTTTGTTATTCCCTCGTAAAGGAATTCCCAGCACAAAACCGTTTTTCCCGATCCGGGGTCGCCGCTCAAAACAATTAGATTTCCTTTCGGTATTCCGCCGGCCATCATTTCATCAAGGCCCTCAACCCCTGTTTTCACGCGCTCGACATTAAACTTTCCCGGACGCGCTTTCGGAGTTTCCTCTTCTTTTTCCTTTTCCTGTGTTTTTGCAGCCATTTTAATTCCCTGGAAAATTTAACTTTACAGGCCTTATTAAACGTATATGGTTTTTTCGCCCAAACAATTATATTTCGGAATTTCCACTTTAATGTGTTATGGTTGAAAACAAATCGCGTTTGATAGACGCAACCCGCAGATTAATCGAATCCGGGACAAGCGAAGAAGAGGCAAAAAAAAGCATGACAGACATCGGAGTTTCTGATGAGGAAGCCCTGTCCATTGTGACAGAAGCACAAAAAAACGTTAAAAAAATTTCCACTTCCAAAACAGATGCCCAAAACGAAAAAAATCAAAAAAGCGGAAAGCAAAAACCATCTTCAAAAGAAAAAGAATCCGAGAAAAAAAGCGGATCGGTTTTGGATTCCGATTTTTGGAACTCCAACCAAGGGAGTTTTTTTTCGTCAAAACAAAAAAACCCTGCAAAATCATCCGACTTTTCAGTTCTTGAAACAAAAAAAGAAGACAACCTTGATGTACTTGATTCTGTTAGAGGCCCTCCAAAAATTTCGCATTATGAGTACAAGCGCGTCGAATTCAGAGAAACAGTTCCCACAATGGTTAGTGATTTCGACAAACTCATTGATCGAGGGGGATTAAAAAAAAGTGACACAATTCTAATTTCCGGGGGAGCAGGAACAGGAAAAACCACTTTTGCAATGCAGTTCATTTACATGGGAGCCAAACATCTTGGGCAAAAAGGCGTTTACCTAACCCTTGAAGAAACCCCGGAAAAAATCAAGGAAAACATGATGGAAAACTTTGGTTGGGATATTGATGAGCTTGAAAAAAAAGGTTTGATTGCAATAATAAAAATCGATCCGCTTACAATTGCAAGAGCGGTTGAAGCAACCCTCACAAAAGAGCGCGGAGGTTTGTATATAGAATTCGAACAGTTTGATTTACCATTCCAATTCGATCTTCCATTCAAACCCGACAGAGTTGTGGTTGATTCTCTTTCAGCTCTTTCAATTGCATTTGTGGATAACCATCAGGGTTACAGACAATACTTGCGTCACTTGTTCGAAACTCTTGAAAGTTATGGTTCGGTAAATTTGGTTTTCGGAGAAACAGAACAAAGTCCTAATGTTTACTCAAGAATGGGCATAGAGGAATTCCTTGCGGATGCAGTAGTAGTTTTTTACAACATTAAAGTTCACAACACGCGCGAAAATGCGTTGGAAATATTAAAATTGAGGAGCAGCGCGCACTCGAAAAAACTTGTTCCTTACAAAATAACTCCTCGCGGATTTGAAATTTACATTGATCAGGAAATATTCAGGGAGAACTAATTTCTTTAATTTTTTTATTTCAAAAAAATTCGAATTTAAAGATTTTCCATTTGGTTGGATAATTGCCTTACTTTTCCTATTTTCTGCCTAATCTGCTCAAGCTTCTTTCTCACTCTATTCCTTTTCAGGCTTAAAGAATTTTCAACAGAACTAAGTTTTCTCAATTGGTCTTTTAATTGCACTTCCTGGTTTTGCGTGCTTGTAATGTTTCCCGCAACATCATCCAGCGTTGATTCCAAATCCCCTTTTTCTTCTCTTAATTGTCCTAATTCCCTTGCAATATCCTTCAAAGCTTCTCTCAGAACAGAATGATGGCCCGATGAATCCATTTGAATGCCCTTATCAACAGTTTTTCCGACCTTTCTATGTGAGGCCTTTTTTGCGGATTTGGCTCTCTTAGAACCTGTTTTTTTTGTTTTAGCCATTAGTTTCACTTGGAATTTGTTTTAACATATAAACTCTTTTTCCTTTTTAAATATTTCTTTTAAGTTTTAAGCAATTTTTCAATCCTTACTTTCCCCTTTGTATAAGAATCCCTGCTAATTACTCCCGAATCATATGCTTCATTCAGCGTATCAAGCTTTCCCTCAAGCGAGTGTACCATTGCCGCGTGTTTCAATCTTTTCGATTCCTGCTTTATCCTGTTTCTTCCCTTTGTGAAAACCTGCTTTGGAACAAGTCCTTTTTTGTAAGCAGTATCCAAAAACTTTTCTTTTTTCTCCAAATCCTTTTCAAGGTGCTTTGTCATAACCTTGTCAGGATTAACTTTACTGATATCAGTTTTATAAAAATCATTCATCATTGATTGCAATTCAGCCTGCTTTTTGTATGATTCTAATTTCTTTTTGAGCGATTCATTTTCCTGTTCGCTTTTTTTCTCCCGCAATTTTGTTGAAACGGTTTTTTCAATCCCGTCAATTTTGGATGCCAATTTTGTGATCTGTTCCACAACAGCGCTATCTATGGGCTTTTCTTTTTTCTGTTCAACCTTTTCCGAAAGCGCCTTTACTTGTTCCTGCAATCCTGAAAGTTTTTCTATTTTCCCCATTTTTTCTTTGATGTCCTGCATGGATTTTTTTATTTCCTCCCGGTATTTTTCATTCCCCTCCGCTTTTTTATCACTGCTTTCATCAATTTTTTTCTCAAGTCTGTTTATCTGCATTACAATGCTTTTGTCCATCGAGGTTTCTTCTTTTTTGCCTATTTTTTCGCTTATCTGCTTCACTTGTTCCCTGAGATTTTTAAGTTCGTCTATTTTGCTCATTTGCCCCTTGAGTTCGTTGAGCGATTTCTCAACCTCTCGATTTTCCTGCATGTCATTGAGCTTTTCCTTGAGTCTGTTCATTTCAGTTGTAACAATACGGTTTTCTCCAAGGCGCTTCAACAGCTCTGGATCCATAGGCTTCGGCCTTACACTGGTTTTCTGCACATTTTCTATGTTACTTGTTCTTTCCGGGATAGCAAAGTTTGTTTCAAATCCCAATTCTCCCAATTCAAATTCTGTGAGCGTGCTCACTTTATCAACGAACATGCTGAGGTTTTTTACGCACTCATTGTTTGCATCCCCCTCAAGTGCTGTGAAATACGCATCCAACCCATATGCCTTGATTTTTCCTATCAAAGAGTGCACGAACTTTGTTACTGTTGACTCGTCCTCGTAAATGAGCATTGTTGAAAGTGAATCAAAAATCAGCACATCAGGTTTTTGTGTGTTCAGAGTTTGCGTAATTGCCAGGCTCAGTTCTATGAGTGAGTTCGGCGAGCTCACGAAAATGGCATTGTCATGCTTTTTCACGTTTTTATCCGATGTTATTGTGATCGCGTCAATGAAAAAGAATTTGTTAACGTCCACACCAAGCTCTTTCAAATGCTGTATCATGCTCTTGTAAAGTTCGTTTAGGTTCACCAATGCTATTCTTTGGTAATTCTCAGAGGTTCTTTTGAGCAAAGTGGAAATTCCCTTGCTGTACTCTCTATTAGGAATTACAAGAATATTTATTTTTGACAAAACGTTCTCCGCCTCGTCCTTTTTCTTTTCCGCTTTTTTTACGGCGGTTTCAAGGCCGGTTCCACGATCAACTTCTTTTTCAATAAAATCCAAACTGCTTTTGAATGCCGATTTCCCGGAATCTTCTTTTGAATTTCCGAGGTTTTTTTCCTCTGAAATTCTTTTCCACGCGTTTTTCCCCGTTTCATTTTCGGCATTATTTTCAAAAACGGTTTTTTCATCTTTTTTTCCTGTAATTCTTTCAAGTTTTTTTGTCTGTTCCAAAGTTTTTTCTTCTTTGTTTTTCATGTCCAAGGGGGATTCCACTATTATTTCCTTTACCCTTTCTTTCCCGCCCTTTTTCAGT
>DASRUN010000012.1:0-5855 GCA_035655435.1 archaeon
AAGCTCACAAGGCCTTTTTCTGTAAGCCTGTTTAATCCCTCATACACCCTTGAACGGTGCAGACCGGTTTCATAAGTTATTTTTCCTGATGCCGCCGACCCCAAGGTTAAAAGTGCTGAATAAATTTTTATTTCATTTTGCGTAATCCCGAGATCCTGTAAAAAATCAAATTCCATGAATCTAATCTATGCGAATAACAATAAAAATGTTGGGTTTGTGTCCTCCTCTATAAGGAAGACCAATATATATCAATCTGGCCATGGCATTTATTACAGGGGGCATTGAAAATGAAAAATTTTGGATTTTTGATTGTAGCGGCATTTGTCGCTACATTGGTTTTGACGGGGTGCGTTTCTTCTGTCGATAGCACTAATCCGAAGGCGGCAATAGGGCTGCAAATTACTCCTACCGCCACACCTATATTGGTTGCTGATGAAAAAGGATTTTTCAAAGACAATGGCGTTGATGTGGAAATAAAGGAATTCACTGCCGGCAAGTTTGCGTTGCAGGCTATGCTTGCAAACAGTATTGATTTTGCCTCGCCTGCCGAAGTTCCTGTGCTGCTCGCAAAATCGCAGGGGAACGATCTTTATGTGCTTGCCGAAATAGCATCAAACAAGAGCGAATCTCCGCTTGTTGTAAAGGATGACGGCAGTCTTACTGTGCAGGAATATTTTGTGAAAAAAAGAAAAATAGCAACTTCAATAGGCGGTTCGCCGGAATTTTCGCTTTACATGTTTATGAGAACTTATTCGGTGCCGAAAGAAAATATAGAAATAATTGCGCAAAAACCTGAGGAGATGGTTGGAGCACTTTCTTCCGGTTCAGTTGACGGAGTTGTAATATTCGAACCGTATCCTTCACTGGCAGAGAAAAATGTTTCCGGACTTAAAGTATTCAAATTGCCGGATGGGGTTTATTCGACAAAATACCTGCTTGTAGGAAACAAGCATTTTGTAGACAATAATCCTGAAACTGCAGCGCGAATTATGAAGGCTCTTGCACAGGCTGAAGAGTTCATAAATTCAAATCCTGAAGAGACAAAAATCATAGTTGCAAAACGCACAAAATTTGATGTGGAAATCATAAATAAAATCTGGCCTGATTTTGAATTTGCTCTCAAGGCTCCAAGCAGAGAACTTGAACAAAACTGGCACAACCAATTTGTGTGGGCAGTGGACACAAATAAGACTCGGGCGGTTTCCGAACCTGAAATGGAAGAAACATTTAGAGCCGATCTTGTTGTCCCGGTTTGAGGTAATTAAATGCACAAATATGCAAAGCCGGCACTATTCCTTATGTCGTGTCTTATAATCTGGAATATAATTTCAAATTCAGGAATTGTGAGCAGTGCATTATTCCCTTCTCCGTTTGACGTGCTTGTTGCATTCATTGATTGGAATTCTTCCGGCAAGCTTCTAATTGATGTAACAACAAGTCTTTGGAGACTTATCGTTGGAACAATTATTGGGGTTATTCTTGGGGTCATTGTGGGTCTTGCAATGGGAATAAGCAGAACAGCAGAAGAAACTGCCGGCATTTTTTTTCATTTGACAAAGGCTTTGCCTCCTATTGCACTTATTCCTTTAATAATTTTATGGTTTGGCATTGGGGATATAGGAAAAATATTCCTTGTTGCTTTTGCCGCATTTTTTCCATCTTGGATAAGCGCATTAACCGGGGCAAAATCAATTCCGGTTCATTACATTAATACTGCAAGATTATTCTCTAAATCAAATTGGGAGAGTTACTCAAAAGTAATTTTGCCTGCAACAATGCCGTTTTTAATTAATGGAGGAAGAATCGCAATTGCAATTGGATTCACAATGGTATTTGCAAGCGAGCTTGCGGGTGCTTCAGAAGGGATTGGTTACTTCATTGCAATTGCGCAAATAATTTATAGGCCGGATATGATGATTGCCGGGCTCATAGTTCTTGGGCTGCTTGCGGCAACAGTTGATTATTTTTTTGTGCGAGCCGCAAGATTTGCTTTTCCCTGGGTGGAGGAAATATGACGCGGGAATTTGTTTCGGTTAAAGGGTTGAAAGTCAACTTTTCACATTCAGAGCCGGTGCTTGAAAACGTTTTCCTGAATATGAAAAAAGGAGAATTCGCGACAGTTATAGGAAAGAGTGGTGTTGGAAAATCAACCCTGCTAAATTCTATTTGCGGGTTATGCAAATATGAAGGGCATGTAAGAAAGCCGGAAAAAGTTGCACTTGTTTTTCAGAATTATTCTCTTTATCCCTGGATGAATATAGAACAGAATATTGCCTTTGGCTTGCAGAAAAATGACAAAACTGAAATAAAGAAAATCATTGAAAAAATAGAGTTGATCGGAAAGGAAAAATTTTATCCGAAGCAACTTTCAGGAGGTCAACAACAAAGAGTTGCGATTGCGCGTGCAATAGCGGCGAAACCTGATTTGCTTTTGCTCGATGAGCCGTTTGCAAGCCTTGATAGTTATACGCGCATCAAAATGCAGGAATGGTTAAAGAAAATTTCCAATGAAAACAACACTACAACTCTTCTTGTTACACATGATGTTGATGAGGCAATTTTACTAAGTGATAGAGTAATTGTGATGAAAGAGAAAACTTTGGGAAAAGAATTTGATATTCCTTTTGTGAAACCAAGAGAAGATGAAATAAGATATGAACCTTTTTTTCAGGAATTGAAACGTGACATAATTAAGTCAATATAAAAAAGTGCTACCGAAGGTGCACAGGTCTGACGGCGGACCTCTCCGCCGAGGGAGTTAAGGGGGAGAGAGGTTTGAAGTAGCTCTGAGGTGGGGGTTATAAGTAGTAGAACCACTCGCCTCTCCTCCCTTCCTAGCTTTTTGCTAAGTATAATACTTTTCTTCCTGCCTTGATTTTTTTCAGGTATCCTTCTTTGTACAGTTTATTCAATCTTTGGCACGCGGCATTCAATCCCTTGTAATTCATCATGGTTTTGATGTCGTTGGCTGTACATTGTCCTCTGTCCTCGATTATTTTGAGGATTGATTGATCCTGTTCTGCAAGCGTTTCAAAGGAATTGCTTCCCGTCTGCATTCCTATTGAGGGGCTTGCTGTTTCTCCTTGTGTTTTCATTTCAAACATTATTTTATCGTACTTCTCATTGATGTTTTCCAATAGTTTGTTGGTTTTTTCCTTTTCCTTTAGTACTCTGTACAGTATTCCTGCAAGTACTTTTGGATTTTCTGCCTGCTCGATTATTTCGTTAATGTCCCCCATTTCCTCTTTTGGGGCTAATTTCTCGAGCAGTTCCCTCTCCCTCAAGAGGTTCTTTATTGTATCATGATTATTCATGTACTATCATGATTGTATCATGATATATAAATACTTTTCTAGCTTAGAATCAGAGTTTTTGCACTTTATACTGTTTGCTTTCTAACTTCTATATATTAGTTGCGAGTTTGATTTGAATTTATTTTTTTACGTGAGGATCAAACTCATCTCTGAGGCTACGTTCGGCGTGCAGTTTTGCAAAGTCAGGAGCCATTCCTCTATTTTTCTTGTAATATTCCAATAATTCAGCATAAGCCTCTTCGCGTGTTTTTCCTTGCTCTGCAAGTTTTTGCCCAAGAGTTTTTTCAGTAGTATATGTTGTATGTTCTCTGCTTGCACTCTCTGCTGTTCTTCTTCCGAACATGCTTAAAATTAGTTTTCTGAATGGCACATTTTATTATGCTTGTAAGTCGTATTTAAAGTTTTTTTCAAAGCGTGTTTTTATTTTTTCAAACTTATTTCTATTGCGCTGATTCTGAGGTTTTCGTTGTTGCGGCCTTTTACTTCTTCAGTGTAGATTTTGATTTCGTGTGATTTTAGTTCGTCCGCGAACTTGTTTTTCACAACCTCTGCAACATCAACCGCGCGGGAAATAGCCTTGCCCCTTGCTTTTAATGTTACCTCGGTGTTTCCATTGTTCATTTGCATGATTACCGCCATTACATATGCCATTGTGCCTTTCTTGCCGATAAAAACAACATTGTCGTCCATAGCTGCCCGCTTAATATTGGCACCTAAGTGTTTTTAAGAAAAGGAGAATTAGTTAGTTTGTTAAAATAATTTTTATTCGAGATTTTAATTTAAAAAAATTAGAATTTTATTTTATCTCAAATAATCAATTGTTGATTCAAATACTCCCCTTGTGATTCCGGGGTTGTAATTGAAGTAAATGCTCTTTCCTATTACTAAGTTCTTTTCGGCTATTCCGACAAACTCTCTTCCGTCTCTGGATGAGCTTGCGATGTAGCCGATTTCTTTTCCGTTAAGTGCGATATCAAATGTTTCGAATGTTGCTTTTCTAAGTGGGTCTGCTGGGAATTCTTCTATTCCTTCCATGATTGGATGGTTCTCTTCTTCTCTAAAGAGTTTTCCCTGTACAACAATTCTGTTTGTACAGCTTGGCTGTGAATTCAAGATTCTATTGCATTCAACCGGAATTATGTCTCCGAAAGTGTTTTTCCATCCTATAACATCGTAAGTATCAGGTCTTCTTATTCCGGAATCGGCAACAAGAATGAATTTTCCGCCGTTTTTCACAAACCTTTCAACAGCTTCTCCGAATTTTTTGGAAACTGTTTTGTCTGCCTCTTCGCTTTGATCAAGCATTACTATTTCATAATTTGCAAGAATTTCTTTCGGATTTCTTTCAACGCTTTGCGTTGTCCTAAGATCATAATCAACTATGGATCTGTTGTCATTGAGTATTTCAATTACTTCCCTGCTCGTAGCTCCAATAATAAGCATTTTTGTTTGCTTTGAACCTGAGTCAAAAATATCTACAATTGGTCCTATGAGTGGTGTGCTTTGGTCGATTGCGTCAAAGCGAACCGCCAAAAAGAATCCTATGATTATGATAAGAATAAGGGGAATTAAACCTTCTAAGTGCATTCCAAATTTTGAGCCTGCAGAACCGCCAAAATTATCAGCCGGTGCAGCTCCAGAATCTCCGCCTTCAGGGTACATTTTTCACGAACTCCAATTAATCTGTTAACTTATAGTTTTACGCATTATAGTCTTTATATATTTAATGTTGAGATTAATAAGTCATTTTCCTATTTAAATGTTTTCATAATAAATTCCTTTGAGCAATATGAAGTTTACAAAAAATTCAGCTGCCTCGAGCGGGCCAAGTTCTTCTATAGGGATAATGAGGTTTACTGATACACAGTTAGGCGGGCCAAAAATTCCTCCTGAAGCTGTTGTTGTTTTTGCCCTTATTTTCGGAATTGCAATAGCCGCATTCCATTTTTTTGCCTAATTTTTAATGTTTTTAATTCTAATTTTTAATTCTTTTAAATCTGATTTTTAAATATTTTTAATTTTTTATTTTCTTTTTTGCAAATGTTTCGGCAACCATTATTGGAAATAGTATTGTTGCGTCGCCGAAAACTTTTATTGCATTAGTATCTTTGGAAAGCTTTCCCCATGATATTGCTTCTTCCGGAAGTGCTCCGGCATCGCTTCCGTCGAATTCCTGTGAATTGTTAATGTACACAGCATATTCCGCTCCGTTCCTGTACATGTGCGCGTTCAGAATGCTGTGCTTTACAAGTCCCGCCCCCAGAACAATTATTCCTGTTTTTTCAACTCCGATTATAGAATCATTCAGTTGTTTTCCTTCTTCCGCTATATCAATTGCAAAATCAGGTTTTTGGTATTTAAAAAAATAAATCATATCTCCAAAGCTTCCGTCCATTATTGCGGGACAGTATATTTTGATTTTGTTTTTCCACGCCCAATAACAAATGCTTTTTGGATTGTTGATTTTTTCTCCAAGTCTCCACACTAATTCTGAGGGTGTTATTATTTTCCCGGTTTTTTTCTGTTCCGCATAAATTTCTT
>DASRUN010000013.1:0-29183 GCA_035655435.1 archaeon
AACATTGCTCCAAATCATAGAGCGACTGTACTCAAAGGATTTTCTCTCATACTCCAGCCTCAAAGGTTCGTTGTCCAACAATGAAATAATGCTTGAGGCAAAAAGCATACAATCATTTTGAGGAAGCATTATCCCCCTTCCGTTACTGAGAACTTCCTCATTGTACTTGTTGCGCGAAGACACAATTGCCTTTCCCGCCGACATTGCATAGCTGACAGTTCCGCTGCAAATCTGCCTTGGATCAAGCGAAGGCGCGAGATAAACATCCGCAATCGACAGGCACTCAATTATTTCATTCAAAGAGAGATACTTGTTCAAAAATTTCACGGAATTTTCAACCCCAAGAGATCTGGAAAGTTCGACAAGCTCCTGCCTATAAGATTCTCCTTCCTCCTCCCGAACTTTTGGATGGGTTTCGCCCACAATCAAGTACACAACATTTGGATGCTTTTCCAAAACCAACGGCATTGCCCTTATAGTGTGCTCTATTGCCTTGCCCCTGCTCAACATTCCAAATGTAACAAGCACCTTTGAATTCTCAAAACCGAATTTTTTCTTGGTTTTCATCTTTTCGTAATTCAAGTTAATGTTCGGAACACCATGAGGGATAACCACGATGTTTTCACGGTTAATCCCATAATCATTCACAAGAATTTCCTTTGAAACATTTGTCATTACAACAATGGCGCTGCTGAGGCGCGCAATTTCCCGGACAACACGCTTCATTTCAGGATCGGGGTTTTCGAGAACAGTGTGGAAAGTCGGCACAATGCTTTTTTTGAGTTTTTCCATGAACATGAGCAGATGCGTGCCGTAATTTCCCCCAAAAATCCCGAACTCGTGCTGGATATTCACAATCGGAGAATTTTTCATTGAATTAATTTTCTTTGCCGCAAGCTCGTATGCCTCAACCTGCTTCTCGCTTATCGTGTGGAACACCTTTTTATTGTAAACCCTGAAAGTGCTTGGATTTTCCTCCATCGCAATTATTTTAGGTTTTGCAGCACTGCCAAATTTGTAATGGATGGCATCGCTCAGGTCTTTGGTGAAAGTCGCGATCCCGCACTCCCGCGGAGGATAAGTCGATAGAAATAAAACTTTGTTGGATTGCATCCGGTTCGTTATTAGTGGCGCTTAACTAAATAAAAAGCAATTCATTTCAGCGAATTCAAGATATCACCGATTTTTATTTTTCTTGCAACAATAGAAGAGTCAGAAGCGCCGCTGTAAATCAAAAGATTTTTGTTGGCTTTATCCGAAATTGCAGCCGTTGGAAAAATAACATCGTTCACAAAACCGCTTTTCTCCGATTTCAATTTTGGTTTGAACAACGGCTCATGATTCGGGGTTCTTGCAATAACCTTGTCCGGTTTTTTTAGATCCGTCAAAAATGCGCCGGCGCTATAAATCTTGTGGGAACCGGGATCGTTGAACTGCGTGAGAGAAACGCCGTGATAAATTTCAAGCCAGCCCTCATCGGTTCTTATCGGAACTGTTCCGGCCCCTATCCGCAAATGATCCCAACCAAATTTGCTTGGTTTAATCATCGGTTTGTCTTTCCCCCAAAAAATAAGGTCCTTTGAATAGGAAATCCAAATGCTTGGCTTGTCAAAAATCATTGTTCCCTCAGGGCGGTGCAAAGCAACATAATATCCGTTTATTTTTTCCGGAAAAATAACAACATCCTTGTTCTGTTGCCTGAAAATTATTCCCTCTCGTTTCCAATGCTCCAAATCCTTTGATGTTGCAAGAGAAGTTGAAACGCCGGAATCCATGGAAACCGAAACATAAGACATGGCATATTTTTTTTCTTCGGCAAGATAAGTAATCCTCGGATCCTCAACACCGAAATCGCCATCATTTTTCAAGCCGAAAAAATCCGGGAAATCGCTGATCTTTTCAACGTTCATTCCATCAGAACTTAATAGAATTTTTCTCAAATGTGAAATCGTCGGGAGCCTCGAAAACTTTTCGTCCGTCAAAAAACAGTCAGGACAGAGTTTCATTTTTTTCCTGTCAACCCTTTCAATCGTCCACTTCAATTCTTTTTCCCCGGAAAATCGCGGTGCAATAAAAGTCTTGTTGTCATGGTACGGAGTTTCGGAAACACGCGCCATGAGCAATATTTTACCGTTCTTCAGCCTCACTCCGGCGGGATTGAAAACACCCCTAACCCTGAAAATGGATTGGCTTGGCTTTACATCACGGCCGGAAACAAGCAACTTTGTTTCAATGTTCATAGGGAACAAGAACGAAAAACGCGTATTTATAGGTTGCGCATTGAACAATACGCAAAAAATTAATTGGCGTTGCAGATATAGCGCGAAAACAGAGCCATTCATAAAACTGATTTTAAGTTTTTGAGCTCAGCCTGGCTCATTGGAACAATTAAATAGAGCAAAGGATTATTTTTTACATGTTAAAATGGTTAACTAGAATAATACCGCGGAAACCAAAAAAGCAAAGAATTTCTTATACAGACCCTTATTTTGCAGGCGTTACGTGGCCGCCAGAAGAATTTCGGAAAAATATTAGACCGATTTTTGATGCAGCACCAAAATTTTCCAGGTTGGCAAGGCAGGATAAAACAGTTGTGCTGTTTATCGGCAGGTCAACGAGACCACTTTTTGATGCCGCCAGAGAAATAAACACATCAACCAGAAGATCTGAAAGAGCCAAGAGAGAAAATATAAAATATTTTGTCCCGCCAAAAAAAGATTTTTTGGATTCATTGGAAGGGCAGGGAGTTGCACAGCTGGCAGCGGAATTAAAAAGAAAAAATATTGTTTCAGACAGAAAACAAGTTTATTACCTCGTTGATTATGTCAGGAGCGGATCAACAGCGAAAATAATTGAGAGAGCAATTAAAACCGTTAACCCTCAAGCAGAAGTAAGACTAATCAGCCAGAAAACCCCGGAATTTGCCGATGTAATAAATATTTCAAACCTCATGCCAAGACCCACAACTAAAAACGACGGAATACCGGTAACACAAACGCGAAGCCATCCCAGGATAACCGCTTCATACAAACAGTTCCAAGACGCACTTCAGGATCACGTAAAAAATATGAAATAACACCACTAAAATTTGAAATTACAACATAATAACACTGACATTTTGAAATTTTCCCCCAATCAAAATGAATAAAAACACAAAACAGCTGATTTGTACAACAGTTACATTAATGGAGGTGGGGTTTAATGGCAAATACAACAAAGTCAGGATCCAGCGGATCAGGACTTAGTCAGAATGTTGCAGGAGCACTATGCTATCTGCTTGGATTCATAACGGGCATTCTTTTCCTACTCATTGAGAAGGACAATAAGTTCGTGAAATTCCATGCAATGCAGGCAATACTATTTTCTGTAGCATTCTTTGTGGCTTCGGTAATACTGAGCATGTTCTGGGTTATACCGTTCTTAGGATGGTTAATTGCAGGAATAGGCAGCACGCTTCTTGGAATAGCAGGATTGCTACTCTGGCTTTTCCTAATGTGGAAAGCATATCAGGGAGAAAAATTCAAATTGCCAGTAATCGGCGACATAGCCGAAAAGAATTCGTAAATCTTTGTTGCGGAGAAAAACTCTCCGCCAAAAATTTTTTTTAATTTTAATTCTGTTGGAAAATTCAATACTAACAAAATACATATCTTTAACTTATTCAAAGATGTAAAGTTTTTTGATGGATTTCAAAAAAGTCATACAACTAAAACTCAAACGAATTGTGTTTGCAGCTCTCATAATACTGGCGGTTTCCTTAATTGTTGAATTTATAGGTGCAATTTGTATTGACGGGATTGATTTTGGATATTGTGTTTCTAGAGGAGGAACTCCGTTTAGTTTCTTGGTCATGGGAGAAATAAATGCTATTCCGCAATCACATCTAGCAAATTGGTTTTCTGGGTTTCCGTATTTGACTATCGGAAACACTTTATTTGCCCCAATAAATCTTATTCTTGATTTTGGAATTATTTTTGTTATTGTAACTTTGTTTTATTTAATCAAGGAATCGATTAGCAAAAAATAGATTAGTCGTGGCCTAGTTTATAGGACGATATTTTTCAATCCAAGCTGCTGCTTGCTTAAACGTTGTAAATTCTTTTTCCATTAAATCTTTTAACAATAAGCGCCTGGTTGCTGATTCCTTCGGAAATTTTTCAAAAATTCCAGATGCCAATGCCAACCCAGCCTTCGAGGCAGTGAAAACTTTAGATGTCAAACTCCCATCACGCATAAAATTGCCCTCCTCCAAGTCGACATAATGACCTTCTCCCTTATCCATCCACCGCTCAAACCGCCTGCGCGCATTTTGTGTAAGTAGCCATTCAAGATGGAGAGCATAGGATAAAATTTCACTGACTAAAAGCACGTTTCGTTTACCCTTTCTTTTTCTGATTCGATAATATGCAGCGTGCGCATATTCATGAATAATGAACTCCGGAAAATCCATTTGATCTTTTCTTAAATACAAAATATTTTTTACTCCCTTACTCCCTAATGGAATTAACGCTGCGCCCGCATTTTCAAAATCAAAGTTCTCCTGCTTTTTTTTGGTTGCCCTAAGATAATTTACAGTAGCTCTGTTAACGGTATTCAAATTGAAAGTGATTTTTGCTGACGCACGTCCTCTTCCAAAAAATTCTTCGACAAAACTTCTTGCTCGCCCTAAGGACTGTCTTATACGTATTTTAGAAGTCACACGTGGCGGAGTTGGTTTTCTGGCCTGCCATTTGAAAGTCTTTCTTTGCGGCTCTGTCATTAGCATAATTAATATTTTTCAGTTAATAAAAAATTAGCCCCATCCGGATTCGAACCGGAGTCCGCAGGTCCAAAGCCTGCTATCCTTGGCCACTAGACGATGGGGCTAAGCATACGATTTTTCTTTAAAAAACCATTTTACTGGCTAAGAATTACTCGCGTAATAAGGTTTTTAATGGAATTCTGGTTTGATATTTATATGAAAAATCCAATAGAATTGCTTGGAGAGGCATTTAGCCTAAGCATAAACCCGGCTTCGCTTTTTCTTGGAGCAATTTACTTTGCAATTGCATTATTAATCGGCTTTGGAATAAGCACAATAGCTGTTGTTGCAGGATTATTCGGAATAGGCGCACTCGGGCTCATAGAAAATATTTTTGTAAAAGTAGCAATAATAGGAACAATCGCACTTATTGCATTTGTAATTCTTATTGTAATTCAGGCAATAATGAATATTTTTGCATTAACAGGATTCGGACAAATATTGCAGAGAAACACTTACAATTTTGAAGCAATAGGAGATTCGGTTAGAATGAGAGTTTTTCCAACAATAGTGGCAATGCTAATTGTACTCTTTATTTACGCACTTGTTTTGGGAATACTGGCAGGTGTGTTTTATCTTCCATTAAAAGAAGTTGGTTTGATAATAGCTTTCTTTGTTTTCCTTGCCTTTGTTTTTTTAACAATACCATTTTTCATGCTTGTTTCTCCAACAGTTGTTTTTGAAAACGTTGGGGGAATAGAGGCAGTTGGAAGAGCAATGCTTTATGGGAGAAGGAATTACTTGTTCAACTTGGGAACAATTGTAACCGTTATTCTCCTCGCAATTCCAATGATGCTTAGTTTCATCATACCCCCTATCGGACTTCTGGTGAGCTTCTTTTTCACAATCCTGTACACAATCTACATAGTGAAAATTTACCAGGAAAATAAGGCAAGAAGCATATAATTTAAGCTTTAAAACCCTTTCCCAGCACAAAAATCCATCTCATAAATAACCAATTGTTAGGGCGTGTGGCTCAGTGGTTAGAGTTCCCGACTGATAATCGGGGGGTCGGAGGTTCGATTCCTCCCATGCCCACCATTTACAACTCTTGCAAGTAACTCATTTTTTGGTATTCCAAAATATCTTTTACTTTTCCGGGATATTTTTACGCCATCAATAAAACCGCCAAGGTCAAAAAATTTCTTGAATGCTTCACGTGTTTGCGCCCTTATTCCAGCAATTCCACACCAGGAATTTCCGCTATTCACAATTTTAACCTTAAACCCGAGACTTTGCATAAAATCCTTCCATTCAACTGCAAGCGTTGGATGATAGCAGGCCAAATCAAGTGAGGGATAACTTTTGAGCGGAACTGAAATTGAGCCATCAGCCGTAAATCCAAATCGCATAGCCCATATTTTTGTCTGTTCACTGGCATCAAATAAGAATTTTAGAGTTGGCTGTGGAGAATTCAAATATTCTTCACTTGTTTCATACCAACTTGGTGATGTCTTGAAACTCGGACTCAGCCTGAGCAATTCTTTACCCAGTTCCTCATCACTAACCCGAATGTTATTCGCCTTCTTTGCATACCCTATAGTCGGCACCTTCACTGAAAGTACATTTTCCAAAGAAAATATTATACTCTCAAGTATTTTATCATTTGTCGCATAGCCGATTCTATAGTGCCTTCCTTTCACATGCATTGATCCATCGGTCAAAAGACAGACCGCGAAAACCGCTTTCAAGTCAACTCCTTCTCTTTTCATTTTGGCTATTAGTGGATGCGTAAAAATAGTGAGTTTTCTAGTCCTTGCGTCCTCAAGCTCTTTTTGCAGTTTTATTTCGCGCATTTTAGCATAATGAGAATGCTTATCCTCAATGATTTTTGCAGTGGCAAATCCGCCTTGGCTAGCACCCCAATTAAGTGGCAACTTTTCTTCAACAAAAACTTCAAATTGTCTTAACTCTGGCTCAAATGCGACAAGGCGTTCAAACTTTGAAAGCAGTATGTTGTTCTTTTCATTAAAGTAATCACTAACTGTTTTCCTAACTAAGCCAAGAATTGTGGCAATAGATTTATGGCTTAAACCATGTTTTTCCGCCAGAAATTCAAGCATCTCTTTTTGTTTCCCTTTCTGAAACCTCAGCCTTTTGTCCTCCAAAAACTCACCACCAAGATTGGGATTTTTAGAATTAACCTCCTTTCGGAGGGGTTCAGTGCCGGTGCAGGGATTCATTTTGAATCCCTTCCCATTGCATCAATTATTTCTTGAAGGGTTCTTCCCTCTCCGAAAGGGTTTCCCCTTTTTGAAACTTTTAACAGAGAAGAAGTAAGAACATTTGTGGACACACTTCTAGCAAGACACGGAAAAGATTGTTCCTCGGTAAAAATGTCTTTTTTGAAAAAATTGTTAGGCCCTAATCTAATAAGGCATTTGTTAACACTTATTCGGGAAGTGCAATCCACCCTAGTTCATCCATTTTACTGAAATCTCCTCTTTTAACTTTTACTAAAATCCTATCTCCTCTAGGGCAAGCGGGACCTAAGCATGTTTTTTCCAAAACCTGCATTGACTCATAATCTTCAATCTCAACATTGTGTTCATTTAAAAGCCATTCAGTGATAACCTCTTCTTCCGGGGAAAAAGGCGAATACGTCCATTCATTATATGAACCAACATAGGGGTCGTTGTAAAACCAACCGGTTTCTCCAGATGAAAAAACATCCTTTTGGACAAGGATTGTGGCTGTTTTTTCTTGGGGGTTTATACCCAGTAAAATAAACATCGTTTGAAATTTCTTAGTTTGAGGTCGAGAAGTCAGTCCTAATTCCACTGCGCTTCCCCCTTTATCAGGATTTTTAATAGGATAAATAACTAGCGGCACAGCCAACTCTCCATCCCAGACACAATTCTCGGCCTCGCAGCGAGAATCCTTTATTTCCCCAGTTTCAATTAAAAATTCCCCGTTAGAAGTTTGATAACTTTTTCCTATTCCTACGGATATGACGGTAGGTTTCCCTAATTCTAACTGGCTTATCTCTGGTTGATCGTCAGTCGGTTCCTGCTGCCCAATGCAGCCAAGTAAAAATAAAAAAAACAATATCAGAATATAGGTTTTCATTGCAGTAAATACATTTTTATTGTTAATATTGTTATCGAATTTAACTCAAAGATGCAAGAGCACAAGGACACCCTCTCTATCCAACCCTCAAAACAAGCCTAATCCGTTAGCAGATACCAAAATAGAATATGAATAAATACCAATTAAACCTTTTTTTAAGAAATGAAACCCATTACAATCGCAATTGCTTCTATCATTGCAATTTCATTTTTGGCGCTATCCGGAAACGCTTTTTTTTCAAACCAAGAGAATTTGGTTCAATTCGGTTTTTCAATGCAAAAAATTTGGAACATTGTTGTATTCAATTTTGTTCACACAGGTTATTCGCACTTGATTGCAAACCTTGCAATGATTATTGGAGCGGGATTGGCACTTGAAGCAATTGTGAAAAAAGAAAGTTATCTCGCAATTTTTTTTGGAGGAGCTGCAATTGCCGCATTTCTAACCGTACTAATACACCCTGAATACATTATTGTGGGAAGCAGCGCGGGAGCGGTTGCATTGCTCACAGCATCTTTAGCGGTAAATCCTAAAACCGCTGTAAAAAATATTGCAGTACTTTTCATTGTGGGAAATCTCCTAATACTTGGAGCAAACTCTTTTATCGAAAATCAAAACCAAAATATTTCAACGGAAATCCAACAGCTTGAACAGGAAAAAATAACCGCGCAAGAGCAAGGGAATACGGAGCAAGCGATTGTTGTCCAACAAAGAATAGAGCAAAAAAACGTGGAAAAAGAAAAAATCGAAAAAGGAATTGAAACCGGAAAAACACCCATAAATTTCGAGGTACATTTTTTTGCAGCGCTTTTTGCGGCACTCTACATTTTCTTTTTTGAAAGAAGCGCATTCAGAAAAACAGTCCACAATGAACTGGCTTTTTTGCACAAGGCAATTCCGAAATTTAATTCCAACACGAAATAGTTGGAGCAAAAAACTTGCTTACCAAAGAAGATCCATATACAACAGTGGCTTTGAAAAAAAAGCATTATAAACCAATCAAATTTCTTCCCAAACTTCGACAAAGTTGTTTACAACCTCATCAAGGAAACTTCTTCTATAATCAACAAGCAGGGTTGCAATTCTATCTTTGTCGGAAATTTTGAAATAGGTTTTCCTACCTTTTCGCTCTTTTTCAACAATACCGTTTTCAACAAGCTTTTCCAAGTGCCAAGAAGTTGTGGAAGGACTCAACCCAACCTGCAAAGAAATTGTAGTATTATTTGCAAATCTCCTTTGGAGAAGAAACACAACAATTTTTCTAATAGAATCCTGACGCAGGAGAGCCATCAAACCTGTTTCGGCAAAATCCTGCCGAACAAGATAATAACGCAAAAATTTTGTTTCGCGCTCTGTTTTTATCAGATGTTTTTTTTGGAGATAATCAAGATGATATTGCAAAGCTCCGGTAGCAATTTCGACGCGCCTTTGGATCTCGCGGAAATGGAGCCCGGGATTTTTTTTAACAGTGTTATAAATTTTTTTCCTAATATCCAATTTTAGGGCTTCTTCCAGAGCATCCATGAAAAACTCTCTTTACTTTTTTGCCCCATTCGCAAATGGCTTTCCTTTTCCTTTATAGAACAAGGCCACAAGCAATGAAACCAGAATAATCAATTCGAAAATATTTTCCGATGAATCGCTCAAAAAATTTCCGGGAGAATAAACAAGATCAAGGGTTTTCACAAGCCACTTCAATGCAAAGAAAAAGAATGCAATTGAAACAAGCAAAAGTCTTTTTGATTTTGTTTTTGAATAGGCAATATAAGAAATTACAAAAATTGCAGTGGAAAGAAGGAACACAATAATTTTAATCGGCAAATCCAAGCTTTGCGCAAAATCTGTAACAGGCCTTAGCGAATCCCACAAATAATCCTGCGCAAATACATTCGCGGAAAATAGAACAAGCAATATCGGCAAAAAAATTTTTTTCATTGAAAGACCCTGCAAATAAAACAACCAAAAAGAAGAAAAAAAGGAAAGGGGGGGCGTGAGGTGAAATCAAACGACCTAAACCCTTTTTCTATAACCATTGCCGTGCCGCATTTATAAATGAATTATGGTACAATAACGAAAAGCACTGTAGATGCTATAAATGGACATTTTGGAAAGCTCATTGACCAAAATGCATGCATTTTGGAAACCTTATTGACCAAAATGCATTTATTTAAAAATTGTTTGCCCAAGTTTAGGTCATGGACACGGAATTAACGGAACTGAATGCAAAAGCAAGGGAAGAGGGAGGAAAATACGAAAAAAAACGGTTCGTATACTCCAAGGTAATGCAATACCTTCCCCAGCATATATTCCTTGCGCTCGTGGGCCCAAGAGGCGCGGGAAAAACCATCATGCTAAAACAGATGCTTTCCGAAACCGATTCCTCATTTTACATCTCGCTGGACACGCAAAAACCTGAAAACGGGCTTTTTTCATTCGCAAAAGAGGCGTCCGAAAGCGGGGTTAAACTGCTGCTATTGGATGAAGTGCATGCGTATCCCGACTTTGAAATGGAGATAAAAAAAATATATGACTTTCTTGACATAAAAGTCATTTTCACAAGTTCATCCTCGATTTCACTGCATGAATCGGCTTATGACCTGTCGCGTCGGGTGCGTCTGCTGCAGGTGGCTCCTTTTTCATTTCGGGAGTTCCTGTTTTTCGAGAAAACACAGTCGTTCCCGCCGCTTACCTTTGATGCCATGGTTAACGAGAAATCAGCAAGGGAATATTACGGAAAAACCATGCACGCAGAGGCGCTTTTCGAAAGATACCTCCACGGCAGAAATTATCCATTTACCCTTGGCAAAGACGATTTGAACCCGATTTTCCGCAGCATTCTTGAAACAATAATAAACAAGGACATCATCCTTACGGGCCGGGCAACCCCGAATGAGGCAATGGACATCCGCAGGCTCATGGCATTCGTAGGGAATTCTCCGGCAGAGGACATAAGCTACTCTTCACTCTCAAGGAACCTAGGGATAACCAAATACAAAGCCGAAAAATACACGGAACTTCTGGAAAAGGCATTTGTCCTCAAACGCATCATGCCGAAAGGCTCAAATGTCCTCAGGGAGCCGAAGATATTGCTTGCCCTTCCGTACAGGCTGCTCTATAAAACCTACAAGGAATGCCTCGGATCTCTCAGGGAGGACTTTTTCACCGACTCCGTGAAATACCTTGGCCTTGAACCAAACTACCTCAAATCCAGCCGCGGAAAAAAAACGCCGGACTACACCTTGAATGATATAGTAATCGAAGTTGGCGGAACCTCGAAAGGCATTTCACAGTTCAAGGGCTTTTTTGCAAAAAAGAAAATCATCCTGTCCCAGCCTGGAAAAATTGATGGGCTACACAGACCCCTGTTCTTTGCAGGCATGCTCTGATTCCGGCGCCATCCGAAAAAATCAAAAACAAGTGAAGGTTTACACGACAAAAGAACTACCGGAAAAACTAGCACCCAAACAATCGGGTAAAGCAGGAACGCACCAAAAGAATTTATAAGCATGAAAATGCATTTTTCTTAAGAGGTTTTATCGGATGGCCGGATTGTTGACTCATGAGTGGATTGCGAACCTTGTCCTGAAAAAACTTTCAAAGAGAGATTTTATTTCAAAACACGAAAACATCGATGATTATTTTTTTGGCGCAATCGCACCCGACATAAGATATATCAACAACACGTCCAGAGATACTACTCATAAACCCTTGGGAAAAAAATCGATTTTTGAAGCCTTGAAAATGAGCAGCATCTCAATGCCATTCATAGCAGGCTACGAAACCCACTTAATAGCGGATTCTGTCTGGGCAAACGACAACCACTCGATGAGCAAGAGCATTTATGAAAATTACGGAATCGACCCTAACAACCCGGTTCAAAAGTATGCATTATACTTACTTGTTGATGACTACTTTCAGGGAGAAGCAGACTGGGTTTTCCAGTTTCAATGCGCAGGAAACGTTTTGAGGGCGAATGACACAAAAATACTGTTGGATTTGGGATTTAACAAAATGGACATTGAAAATTACAAACTTTTTGCAGCAGGATATTTTAGAGAACCCGGAATTGACACTTTTAATGTCTTCAACCTTTTCCCGAATAATTTTGATGAAAATCTATTGGGAAAATTAGCAGGCCAAAAAACAGAATTAATCTCATACCTCAAGCAATTCAAAAAAGTTTCCGTTGAAAAGTGCGCAGAATCGTTGGAGAGATATTTATGAGACTAGTTTTCAAAATAATCTTGGCAATAGCCATAGCCATAGGAGTCTTGATTTTAGCATTGTACTTGTACAGCTTTTGGCTCAAACTGATTTTCACATATAATTTCCTGACTGCACCAGATTGAAACTTATGAGGTTCATTTTCAAAATAATCTTGGCAATAGCTGTAATTATTGGCATTGTTTTTTTGGCGGCATATTTGTACGGATTATTTAATTTTTTTGTTTTTTCTTACAATTTTTTAACAGCAGTGGATTAACAGCACTCAACCACCAGCTTGCGGGCTTTATAAATAAAAGAAGATACAAAAACCCCGAAATTAGCTTAAAACACGAAAAACAAGGTAAACAAGCGTATTTTAAAGAAAATTGCCCAAAAAACACATATGCACAAAATTCGTTTATTGACGATAATATTGTTGTTTGTTTCCGGGTGCGTGCAGGAAGAACAAAATGCCGAGGTTTTCTTTTGCCCGGAAGATTTCTGCGAAGAAAGAACAATAACAGCAATAAACAGCGCAGAAAATTCTGTTCAAGTGGCAATGTATGCGTTTACTTCACATGAACTTTTTGAAGCACTCAAAGAAGCAAAAGAGCGCGGAGTTGAAGTGAAAGTCATTCTTGATAGATTGCCTGCAACATCAAAATATTCGCAGAAACAAAATTTAACCGAAAGCGGAATTTCGACACGAATAATGCTCCAAAAAACAATGCACAACAAATTTGTTGTAATAGACAACGAACTTGTTCTCACGGGATCATTCAATTGGACATCGAACGCCGACGAAAAAAACGATGAAAATCTTGTGTTTCTCGCCGACAAAAAAATTGCATCACAATACTCGGAAGAATTTTTTGAATTGTGGATTGAGGCCGGTTAAAAAATTATTTTTTTTCCGCAAATAATTTCTGCAATATTCTTGCATCGGCTTTTCCTTTCATTCTTCGCATAACCAAACCAATCAAAAAATTCAAGGATTTTTCATTCCCTGATTTGTAATCCTCAAAAACCGATTTATTTTCCGCTATAACGGAAGCAACGGCGTTTTCCAAATCGGAAGAGGAAACATCAATGAGAAGATTGTTTTTCTGCAAAAAATCCTGCGGGACAATTCCTTCCTGAACATACTTTATGAGAGATTCTTTTGCATTTTTGTCCGAAACTTTTCCTTCTTTAACCAATTCAATCAAACCAATAATTCCCGCTGAATTAACTTTCGTATCCTCGATTTTCAGTTTATTGTAATTCAAAATCCCCATGAGTTCGCGCGAAACCAACCTTACAGCAAGATTTGGATCGGCTTTCGCGGACTGCTCAAAAATCTGGGAAAGAATTTTATTTGAGGCAAGGACTTTTGCATCATACTCCTTCAAACCAAACTCCTTCACAAACCTGTTTACTTTGGAATCGGCAAGCTCCGGAAGCTTTTTCTTCAATTCAGAAAGCCATTGTTCAGACATTTCAATCCTTGGAAGGTCGGCGTCGTAGAGGTAGCCGTAATCGTCCTCTGTTTCCTTCTTTCTCATAGAGTAAGTTGAATTTGATTCCGCATCAAAACCGCGTGTTTCGCGCACAATCTTTTTTCCTGATTCGAAAAGAGATTTTTGCCTTTCAAACTCGGATTGGAGTGCATCTTGTACAGCCCTAAAACCGGTTACATTTTTCACTTCAACTCTTTCCCCTCCTTGAATGGAAAGATTGCAATCGGCTTTCATAACAGATTCTCCGTGCGAATAAACACCCAAATAATTTAATGTGGTTAGAAGCTTATCCAAAAAGTGGCGCGCCTGCCCCGGGCTTTCGAAATCTGGTTCTGTCACAATTTCCGCAAGCGGAATCCCACTCCTATTATAATCAATCAATGAAAAATTCTTTTCGCGAATTATGGAAGCAGGATCTTCTTCTAAATGCACTCGCGTAATGCGAATTTTTTTTCCGTCAACCTCCAAAAAACCTTTTTCTCCAATAGGAACCTCATACTGAGTTATTTGATAATTTTTTGCGAGATCGGGATAGAAATAAGTTTTTCTTGAAAAAAAGAAATTCTCGTTTATTTTGCAATTCAGTGCAAGTGCTATAAGAACGGCAAAATCAATTGCCTTTTTGTTAAGAACCGGTTTTGAGCCCGGCATGCCAAGGCAAATTTCGCAAACAGAAGTATTTGGTTCTTTAGAAACCGTAGAACAGGAGCAGAACAATTTTGAATTTGTTGCAAGCTGAACATGAATTTCCAAACCAATGATTGTTTTCACTTCAAACCCTCTCCAAGTACTTCATAATCTCGTCGTGAATTTTTCCATTTGAAGCAAGGAAATGAGTTGTATCTAAACTTGCTTCATTGCCGTTAATGTCAGTGACTTTTGCACCGGCCTCGCGCGCGATCAACATTCCCGCGGCAGCATCCCAGGACTTCAAATCATATTCAAAATATGCATCCATAACTCCTTGTGCAATATAGCAAAAATCCAAAGCAGCAGAACCAAAACGCCTTATCCCTTGACAATTTCCCCTCAAACGCCTTACTGAAGAAACTGCTTTTTCTCCGAGAGAATCATTTTCATAAGGAAAACCTGTTACAACCAAGGAATCAACAACAGTTTGTGTGGAAGAGACTTTGATTTTTTTTCCATTGAGGAAAGCGCCCTTTCCAGTATAGGCTTTGAACATTTTTTTCTGCACCGGATTGTAAACCACGCCGCAGATCAACTCATTATTTTTTGCAAGCGCAATCGAATGGGAAAAATTGTCCAAACCATGGGCAAAATTAGTTGTACCATCAATCGGGTCAATGATCCAAACATATTCTGAATTACCATCTTTTCCGGATTCTTCACCCAAAAAAGAATGTTTTCTGAATTCTTCTGAAATAACTTTTTTTATTTTCTGCTCACACTCAATATCCACATTTGTGACCAAATCAATTTTACCCTTTTTTTTAATTGTAAGCTCTTCCTGAAAATACTTCATAGCTATTTTTCCCGCTGCAAACGCGGCTGACTCCGCAACAATCAATTCTTTCATTTTAATCCCTCCGCGCGGAAAGCTCCGCGCACAGAGCTGTCCGTCTGCGAGCGGACAAACATAAATGAAACAAATCCATTCATTTTAATCCCTCTAATTGCGAGGCAAAAGAAACCAATTCAGAATCCTTCAAATGATCGCCAACAAGCATCAAACCAACAGGCATTTCTTTCAAAGAACCGGCATTAATTGTTGCGTGAGGGAAACCGCAAAGATTTGCGGAAACAGTGCAAAGATCCATTTGATAATGTTGCAGGGGAGAAAGCTTTTTTATTTCAGAAAATTTTGGAGCTATAACCGGCATTGCGGGAAAAGCAAGGAAATCAACTTTTTTGAAAGCAGTTTTGTATTCCTTAATTAGTTTTGTACGGGCTTTCATTGCACGCAAATAATAAGCATCTCTGAAACCTGACATTCTCGCGAAAGTTCCTAACAAAATTCTTCGCTTGGCTTCCTCTCCGAAAGCAGAGCTCCTTACTTTTGAAAAGTATTCATTGAATGTTCCTTCGAGCTTTTCCTCAAAACCATATCGCATTCCGCAATACTTTGCCAAATTTGTTGAAGCCTCAGTCATTGCAATCAAATAGTACGCGGAAATGCCATATTCTGTGTTCAACGGAAGAGAAACTTCCTCGATTTTTGCGCCGAGCTGTTCTGCACGATCGATTTTTTTTCTCACAATTTCCTTTAATTTTTCATCCTTAATCACACTGAACAATTCCTTTGGCAAACCGATTTTTGGTTTTGTGCTTTTCACATTTTTCCACGAAAAATCAAGCGAAGTGGAATCTTTCAAATCTTTTCCGGATATCACTTCCAGGAGCAACGAGGCTTCTTCCATTGTTTTCCCCATGGAACCGATTTTATCCAAAGAATTTGCATAATCCATCAAACCATAACGCGAAACTAATCCATAAGTTGGAGTAATTGAGGAAACACCGCAAAAAGAGGCAGGACAGGCGATAGAACCTCCGGTTGATTCTGCCATTGCAAGATGCGTGTTCTCTGTTAAAGCGGTAAAACCTGCAGCGCCTCCGGAAGAACCACCGCAACTGCGCTCTTCATCCAAAGGATTCAACGGAATTTTATCCGCAGTATTTACGGAAAAGGTTCCGAAACCGAATTCATCTTGTGCGGTTTTACCTAAAATAATTGCGCCTTCCTTTTTTGCTTTTTCAACTGCGGTTGCATCAAAAACGGGTTTGTAGCCGGAAAGAATTTTCGAACCCGCGCGGGATTCGATTCCTTTCACGCAAATGCAATCCTTAATGGAGATTGGAACTCCTAATAATTTTCCTTTTTTTCCTTTCTTAATTTCCTTTTCCAATTGTTCTGCTTGCGCAATGACATAATTTTTTTCAAAAGAATTGAAGTGAGAAAATTTTTTATTTTTCTTTTCAATTTCGGAAACAATTTTGTGTGCATGCTCGAGAACGGAAACATTTCCGTTTTGCACGGCTTTTGCAAATTCAATTGCATTCATTCCGAAACCACCTTCGGACCCTTAAAATAACCGTCTTTTTTGTGCTTTGTGTTTGAAAGGGCTTCTTCCTGCGTAAGAGATTTTTCTGCTTTGTCTTCGCGGAAAACATTTTTTACCGGAAGCGGTTGGAAAGAAGGTTCTTCGTTTTCAACATCAAGAGAATCGATTTTTGAAAATGATTCAAGAACCGCCTTGAACTGCGGCAAAAAAACATCTATTTCTTTTTTTGAAAGATTCAAGCGCGCGTTCTGAGCAACCCTGATTAAAAGTTCCTTGTCAACTTTGGGTTTTGGCATTGAATCACTTCTTTGTAAGATCAAGCTTTAATTGGAGCTCCTTCAACTGCTTAGCATCAACCCTGCTCGGAGAACCCTCCATGAGGGAAACCGCAGCCTTGTTTTTCGGGAAAGCAATTACATCTCGAATAGAGTCTTTTCCAACCAAAAGAGTTACAAGCCTGTCAAGGCCGAATGCAATTCCACCATGAGGGGGAGCACCGTACTTGTACGCGTCCATCAAAAAACCGAATTTTTCTTTCGCACTTTCCTCATCAATTCCAATTGCCTTGAAAACACGCTTCTGAACATCCGGATCGTGAATTCTTATCGAACCGCCGCCGATTTCAACACCATTCAACACGAGATCATAGGCATTGCTCCTGATTTTCAACGGAGATTTTTCAAGCAATGGAAGATCTTCTTTTTTTGGGGAAGTGAAAGGATGGTGCATTGCACTCAATTTTTGTTCTTCTTCATTCCAATCAAACATTGGGAAATCTTTTACCCACAAAAAATTCCACTCATTTTTAACCAAACCAAGTTTTTCCGCAATGTGCTTTCTCAAATAACCAAGAGAATCGTTTACTATTTTTGGCGAACCCGCAACAATAAGTATCAAATCCCCTTTCTTTGCTTTTGATTTTTCCCTCAATTTTTTCATGTTTGCTTCGGAAAAGAATTTTGCAAGAGTACCATCAAGCTTTTCATCAACCTTGAATGATGCAAGACCTTTTGCCTTGTAAATTTTCACAAAATTTTCTAATTCTTCAAGCTCTTTCCTTGAAAAGGTTGATTTTCCCTCAACAACAATTCCCTTTATTATTCCGCCTTCTTTTACAACGGAATTGAAGGCATTGAAATTGTCATTTCCTAAAATCTGCGTAACATCAAAGAGCTCCATTCCAAAACGAAGATCCGGCCTATCAATTCCCCAGCGTGAAATAACCTCGGAGTAATCGAATTTAGGAAAAGGCGTTTTCAAATCAGCATTCAAAAATTCTTTCCAAATTTTTTTCATTAATTTTTCGTGCAAAACAAAAATATCCTCTTCTTTTATGAAACTCATTTCAACATCAACCTGAGTAAATTCGGGTTGTCTATCGGCTCTCAAATCCTCATCCCTAAAACAGCGCGCAATCTGCATATACCTGTCAAAACCGGAAAGCATCAGCAACTGTTTGAAAATTTGCGGGCTTTGCGGAAGAGCGTAAAACGTTCCGGGATGAACTCTGCTTGGAACAAGATAATCTCTAGCTCCTTCCGGAGTGCTTTTTGCGAGAATAGGAGTTTCAATATCAAGGAAATTGTTCTCATCATAAAAATCTCTAATAATTTTTGTAATTTTGTGGCGCGCAATAAGATTATTCTGAAGCTCCGGCCTGCGCAGATCCAAGTAACGGTAAGTGAGGGAAGTTTCTTCGCTTGATTGGGCGTGATCGGAAAGTTCAATCGGAAGCGGAAGCGCTTTTGTAATTATTTCAAGCTTTTGCGCTTCAACTTCTATCAAACCGGTTTTGAGATTTTTGTTTTCAGTTCCGCTTGGCCTCTTCCTTACTTTCCCCTCAATTCTAACAACAAATTCTTTTCGAATTTCTTTTCCAATATCGTGAACACTTTTGCTTGTTTTCGGATCCAAAACAATTTGGGTTAAGCCATATCTGTCGCGCAGATCAATAAATGTTAATCCCCCATGGTCTCTTCTTGAATCAACCCAACCGTTAAGGACAACGGTTTTTCCCGTGTTTTTATCGGTTAATTCGCCGCAAGTGTGAGTCCTGTCCATAATACAATCACTTATATACGAACCAAGAAAGGATTAAAATGGTTGTTAAAAATAGAAAATTACTTGGCCTGGTTTTTGTCTTAAGAATTCGCTACAATGCAAAATTTTGGATTATTGTTTTGCGTAAAACGTATGTTTAAATACCTTTCAAAGCAAGGGTTATATTAACTTATTACAGTGTGGGGGTTTATTGTGTATCAGTTACAAGAGACAATATTGAACAGTGACCGGGCAAAAACCGGCATTCCCGGATTGGATAATTTGATAAATGGGGGCATTCCAAGAGGAAACCTTACAGTTGTAAGCGGAACCGCAGGCTCGGGAAAAACAATTTTTTGTTGGCAATTTTTGCACGAGGGAATAACAAAATTCAATGAACCGGGAATCTTTATTTCTTTGGAAGAACCGGAGTACAACATAATGAGAGGAGCCAATGGTTTTGGTTGGGATCTTCAAAAACAGGTTGACAATGGAAAACTTGCAATAATTTCCGTGGAACTATACGATTTTGAAAAACTAAAAAACGTTATTGAGGACTCGGTTTTCAAACTTAACGCAAAAAGAGTTGTGATAGATCCGGGAGCAATATTCAAAATGTTTTTTTATGACGAACTTGAATCCAGAAAAAAAATTGTTTCCCTTGGAAAAATGTTGAAACAATTAGGGTGTACAACAATAATCACAAATGAAACAACCTCCGACGGTTCAGGCACTTTACTTGGTTTGACCGAGTACTTGGCCGATGGTGTAATAGTCCTCCATCACTCGACGCAGCAAAAAAAATTCACAAGAGACATTGGCATAATAAAAATGAGATTAACAAAAATAGTCGAAGAACGCAAGCCGATAGAAATCACACAACGCGGCCTTGTTGTGAAAGACAAATAGAGTTCAGAAGAAAACAGTTTCCCAAAAATTGGTTTTTTGTTGAATGAGAAACAAAAAAAGAACTTATAAGTTAATGGCCGTTAAATTATTTTTTCCATTGCCCTAGCCACTTCAAATAATTTGTCTTTTTCAAAATGGTAATCGCCCAATGTTTTTAATTTGACGACAACCGATTTGGTTCGATCGGCATCAATGAATAGAATTCTCAATTCCATAGTGCTTGGGGAGAAATATGAAAAAGAATTCTCGGTTATATCCGCAGGAGATTTTTCAAAATCCTTTACTTGAGTCAAGTACAGTTCATCTTGGGCCTCAACAAAAGTCAGAGTATCAAAAAAATCATTTTGCTGCCGAATCTCCATTTGAATTATTGGTTGATTATCCAATAGAATATTGCACGTGAATATTCCCCTTGCTCCACCCAAACCTGCTAATTTTCCAATGTAAAATTCTCCATCAAACAATTTCTCTAATTCTGAAAAAATCAATGTATCATTACAGGTAAATGACTCCGGAAGCTTTTGAGTTAAGGATTCTTGATTATCAACAACAGGATTAGGGGTTTGTTCATTAGGTTCAATTGATTCAGAATCACCAGAAATATCTTCTTGTTCAATAGATTCATTACTATCATTTGGCCTTTCTTGGGAAATGCAAGCAGAAAACGCCACGATTGTCAATAACAAGGCGACAACAAGAAATTTCGAATAATTCACGATTAACCATGTTTTTAGCAGTATAAAATAGTACTCATTAGGACAAAACAGAAGAGAACTCTGCAATTGTTTTTTGCCCGGCTTTTGAAAGAGGCCTTGCGTTTATTTTGAGTTTTCTCTGAACGCTTTTGGCGAACTCTTCCTCAAAACCATGAGTTGTTAAAACCAATTTTGGATTTGAATTTTTTACATATTCAAGCAGATCATAATAATCCGCGTGATCCGAAAGAGGGAATGTTTTGTATTTTGAAGCGCGCCAGCCAGTTGCAATTGCGCACTCGACTTTTTTTCCAAGCTGAAGCTGCAACACGGAAAGAAGATCATCATTGATCAAATGAGGAGGCATAATGAGAATGTTTGAATCTTTTAGATTGTGGTTTAACTCGAGATAATTACCGAGCTTTACACCCTCATTTTCATAAATTTTGTTTTGGTCAAAAATCTTTTTGTAAACCAAAGGCGTTTCGTTCATGAATTCATTAACAATTTTTGTTAACTCCTGGGCTTTTCCGGTGCTGTAACCGCCTAAAACAATGAAGTGATTTTTTCGCGATTGGAAATTCATCCACTTCATCATATCCTCATAAACAACATCACGAGCGGGAAACTTATATTCCGAAGTTCCAAAAGTTGTTTCAATTACAAGAATTTCGCTTGGAAGTATTTCCGCGCCATCAAAAAGAATACTTTTTTGCAATTTGAAATCGGAAGTTAGAACCGCATTGGCGGAATTATTTATTTCAACCTGCGCGCTTCCGAGAATGTGGCCGGAAGAATGGAACGAGCACTCAAATTCTCCCAAAGAGAATTTCTTTTTAAAAGGAATTTTTTTCACATTCAAATTTCTTTTTTCCGCATCAATGAGAGAAGCGGTTTCTTGGGTCATATAATAAGAATTGGATTTTGTGGGTTTGGCGTGATCGGAATGCGCATGCGTAATCAAAGCTTCTTTGTTCTTTATCCCATGCGCATCCACAAAAAGCTCTTCCTTCGCGCGGAAAACCAATCCCTTATCATCAAAAACCTGCATTCAGGAAAAGAGGGGGAAAGATGTATTTATTACCATCTAGTGAAATTACGATTCAAGAAGAATAACCTATTTTTTAGTCTCGGAACCGCCCACAGGATGAAAGGAAAAAACAAAATCCATTGTTAAAGTAACGAAAATTATCAATACTCCGAGAGGAGAGAAAACCGTTACAGCTAATTTGCCAGGAATTAAAAAATCACCAAAAATTACTATCGTCAGAAAGAAAAGGGAAACCCACAAACCGCGGATGAAAAGCGAGAACAAAGCCATAAAATTAACTCAGGAAAAACGTGTAAAATAAAAGCAAACTAAAAAACACGAATTCTCCTATCGCAACAATATTGTTTTTCAGCGAAGGAGTATTTTCCGCCCATGCAATTACAGATATCTTTGAAAGATAATTGAGCAACAGGAAAGTGGCTGTTACAAAAGTCAAACCCGTTAAAGTTGCGAAATCAAAAAAGACCCACATCAAAACCGAAAAGAAAACAAAAAAATAAATAGTTTTTTTTCCTTCAAAAAGAAAAAAAACAACCGCGAACCATAAAAAAACCCATAAAAGATTAGTCGATACTATGTTGATGAAAAATACGAAATCTAAATTTAACAATGCTTGAACTGCTTCAAGAAAAACCATTTTTAATCACGTATAAATAAAATAAAGTTGCGAATTGCCCTCACGAATATTTCAAATTCGGACCTTCGTCTTCGTGAATCAATTCCGCATTTACTCCTAAATGCTCCAAAAGATGCTTTGGCGCATCACCCAATACACTTTCCGGAATTCTTTTACCGCAAACTGAACACCTGTACATTACAAACACTCCAATGGCGAATAATTTATTCACCATAATAAGTTATAGCAAAAATAGTACTTATTAAATTGTCCTCCAAAAATGGAGGATAATATTTATATATGCTTAGAACGCAGTATAAGCATGGATACAAGCATTTTGGAGGACATAGGATTTTCGAATGCGGAGATCAAAGTGTATCTTGCTTTACTTGAACTTGGTTCGGCAACTGCAGGCCCAATACTAGACAAAACAGGTTTGCAGAATTCTGTTGTTCACATGACACTGAACAGGCTTGTTGACAAAGGATTTGTAACTTTTGTAAAAGAAGGAAAATGGAACCATTATCAAGCAACGGAACCAAAACACATAATCGATTTTATTGAAGATAAAAAAAAGCGCTTTGAAAGCATTTTGCCGGAACTTGAATTAAAACAAAAACTCGCGGAAGCAAAACCGGATGTTAAAACGTTCAGAAGCAAAAAGGGATTGCGCGAATTACTTTATGAACTCCTTGATGCCGGAGGAGATTCGCATCACACAATCGGTTCCCCTGTTGAATCGGTAATGATGGGAGATGCATTCTGGATTGATTACCATCATAAAAGAGCGGAGAAAAAAATAAACGCAAAATTAATTTTCAATGAATCCATGAGAGATTGGACGGAAAAAGTAAAAGCAACAGGACATTACCCTTACGCGGAAATCAGATTCATGGAACAGGGGTTTGATCCACTTACAGAAACAATAATCAGGAACGACAAAGTTGGAATACTTCTTTGGATAGAAAAACCAATTGGAATTTTGATACACAATAGAGCATTAGCGGACTCTTATGAAAAGTACTTCCGGTTTTTGTGGAAGAAAGCTAAACCATAAAAAAAGTTCCAACAAATCATTTGTATGCCATTAAGCGCAAAGGAAGAAGAAATACTCAAGAGCATTGTGGTTGCGTCAGACAATGATCCTGATAAACCTGAGTTTCCACCGGAAAAACCAAAATACCCTTCAACACCGACTTTTCAAATAGAAGTCCCGGGCTTTACAAATGTTTGGCTAAAAGATGAGAGCGTTAATCCCACGGGAACACACAAAGATAGAATGGCGTGGGAAATGGTTGTTACTTACAGGCAACTTTTGATGGCAAAAAAGAACGGCGGCATCAAAACGCTCCCCCAAATGTCAATCATCAGCTCGGGAAGCGCGGCAAATGCAATACAAACAATGCTCAAAAAATACAATCTCCCAAATCTCAAAATTCTTGTTGATTACAGAATGGATACAAAAATAAAAAAATCGCTTGAAAAAAAAGGATGCGAAATTTACGAAACGGATTTATCAAAACAAGTTCTTTACACGGAAGACATATTGAAACTGACGGATAACAAAGATGGAATTGATATTACAAGCGATGATTCACTTGGCCCATATGACATATTCTATGATTGGATGAGCTATGAAATATTGAACAGCGAACCGGATTATGTTTTTGTCCCATATGGAACAGGACACTTGTACGAAAACATTGTCAACACCTCCGTAAGGGAAACAAAAAACATTCTCTTTCATGACAGAAGGCTCAAAACAGATACAAAAAAAATCAGGAACTGTAATTTTTTAGGAGCAACAACAAATAATCCAAACACAAAAGCCGACAAACTCTATTCGCCGCACCTGCCTTTTGTGCATTTTGGAAAAAACTGGATAAAGCTTGCGATAAGCAAAGGATACATTGGAGGGGAATCAAATGTTTACACTGTACAAGAAAAGTATTTTGATAAGGCAATGGAAATTGCCGCAAAAAACAAAGTAACCTGCGAACCATCGGGAATAGCGGGATTGGCACTATTGCTTCAAATGAAGGAAAAAATCCCAAGCAACAAAAAAATACTCATTGTAAACACAGGAAAGACGAAATACGAATGAATGCCATCAATAAATACTAAAAAGCACAAATATTTCAGATGCAAAAAAAGACGCTTATTTTATTTGCTGCAATACTGGTTTTCCATCTTGCAAACAATGTTTACTGGTCCGGACAGAATACCGCAAATTATTATGATGAATCCGTTCATTACATGCTCTCCGCGGAAGAATACGGAAATATTCTCGAACCCGAAACCTTGCATGATGCAGAACACCTATACCCGATATTGGAGTACTCAAAAGGACTCTATCCTCCATTTTTTCATTTGATGAATACAGCCGCATTCATTTTCATGGGAATTACAAAACAAAGCATACTTGCAATAAACACCATTTTTCTTGCAATACTGGTTATCAGCACATTCTTGATCGGCAAAGAAGTTTATGATGAAAAAACCGGGTTGATCGCCGCGGGAGTTGTATCGTTTTTTCCCGCAATATTCTTACTTTCAAGACTTTATCTCCTGGACCTTGCACTAACAGCAATGGTTACCGCCTCGCTTTTCACGCTTTTGAAAACAAAAAGTTTTACGGATAGAAAAATGAGTGCGCTGGCCGGAATTACCTTCGGTCTTGGAATGCTCACAAAAATAACATTCATAATATTCCTGATTGTTCCGCTCTGCATTATCTTGAAACAAACCGCTGCAAAAATCAATGAAACACAGAAAAAAAATATCTTACTGTTTTCGGCACTCGCAATAACCTTGTTTTTCCTCTGGTATTTTTCGCACGCTGAATCTTTAATAGACAACATAGGGATTCAGAACAAAATCGGGATTTTTGAAGGCAATCCCGCATGGAACACTCCAGACGGAGCGATGTTTTATATCCTCGGAACAATAAACGCAATATCTGCCCCCATAGCAATAATACTTGCGGCAGGCGCACTATTATTTGCAAAATCGGGAAAACATAAAAAAGAGTTGGCTTTTTTCGGATTTTTTATCCTGGTTCCTTTTATTGTTTTTACTTTTATTAGCATTAAGGAAATACGGCATTTTGTACCCCTATCCGGGGTATTCGCAATACTGGCAGGAAAAGCAATAATCGGAATACAAAATCTGCAAATAAAAAAACTGGTTTTAGGGGCACTTGCGGCAATACTCATTGTGCAGTTTTTTGTAATCAGCTATCCGGAAATAAGCGACTTCTCTCCGAAAACCGGCGACTGGCAGGAGCATAATATTATTTCGGAAATAAAGAATTCCAAAACCGAAAAACCGCCTATAATCGTGGCGGAAAACGAAAGCCCTTTTTTTAACTCAGCCACACTGGCGAAAACCGCATTTATTGAAAAAACAGGAATAGGGGTTTTGAAACTTTTCGACGGACACCTGAACCAAAAATACATCCTGCAAAGCGATATTGCGAAACTTGAGAAAACGCACGAAATTTTTTATGTGAAAATCCTTTCTCCAAACGCCGACACTGAAGAAAACGCTAGAATCTATCCCCTCCCCAACGGAGATAAAGTAACGGTATACAAAAACAGGAAACTCACAAATAAATAGAAGAAAAACCCTAGATTAAAGCATGGAAAATCTTGGGAGAATATGCGAACAAATAGAAAAGGAAGTTGCGGATTTAAGGGGAAAGGCAACACAAAAAAATTGGGCAGGGTTCACACGAAGGGCATTTGTGTACAATTTGGTTAATATAATTCCGGGAATTGAAGAACTCGAAAAATTATTTGAAAGCGCAAAACAGGAAGCGGATGCAACAGGAGAATCCCACAAACCCGATCTTGAAATGCATTTAAGAGAAATAAAAAAACTCTTGGAAATACTCGAAAGAAACAAAGAATTAGAGGAATCACGCATACACAAAGTAACAAGCCAAGGGAGACACGAACTTGTTGACGCAATAACGGTTCCCGAACTCTACGCAGATTTAGAACAAAAAACACTTTCAATGCTACTCAAAAGCAATTACCTTGTTGAAAGAATAAGGGTTTTTGAAAGAAAAAGAGAACCCGTAATGAAAACCAAAGCCGCGCAAAGAAACATACTCGATCTGCTCGAAAAACGCGAGGACGAACTCCAATCGCTCAAAAAAAAATATGATGAAACAAGGAAAAAATCCTTTTTGGGTTTAGTGGATAAAGACATGAGCATTGAAACAGAAAATGAATTGAACGAACTCGCGCGCAGCATTGAAGGGAAAACTGCGTTGCTCAAAAAAAACTTTGAAACAATGAAGGAAACAAACCAAAGGTTCCAAAGAGAAATGTTAGAGCTTAGCGAAAGGATATCCGAAGTTGAGGAAATAGATGCGCAAATAACCGGCAAAACATTCGAGCTCATCACAATGCTCAAAAAAGAAAGAGATTATGTAAAACGCGTGCTAATGGACATAGAACAGGAAACACTGCAATTGAGAAACACTTATTCAAAGGAAATCCTCAACCTACAGGAAGAAAAGCTTTCCCTCAAAAACTCAATCGAAGAGAAATACGAAATCAGGTTAAAGGAAATGAAAAACGACATGCGCGGAAACAATGAATTATTGCAGCATTTCAAGGAGATGGCGGGAGAAAAAGAAAAAAAATTAATTCAGCTCGAGGAACAGAACGAGAAACTAAGATTGCTCAACAGAGTGCTTGAAAAACACGGAAAAGTAAAGGAAACATTTTCAAAAAAACAAAAAAAATCAAAAAAATAACAATAAAGAAAAAAATTGGGTAACGAAAAAAACATTAAAAAAATTCAAAGTGAAGTAAAGCTCTCGCGATCGCTTTCAAATCGAGTTTTCTTTTTGCGGAAAAGCTTCAACATGATTTCCTCGGAAATTCTGTTTGATTCTTCTGTTTCATCAAACTCATCCCCCTGCTCCAAAAATTTTAGAGTGTGCTTCTGACCCAAATCAAAATCAACAAGTTTCTCCATCACAACATTAATGTCGTGTGAAGATTCCTCAAAATAAAGAATAACCACAATCAGATCAAAGTGCTTCATATCATGCACTTTTTTCACCAAATCAAGGTTGTTGCTAGTAATGACCTCGGCAACCTCAACACCCTTAATCTGAGATTTCAGAGAAGCCGCTATCAAAGGGGTTATTTGCAACAAAGACTTTTTCGACGAAACCAATGCTATTTTCATAACAAAAAGAGGGTGGGAAACGCTTTAATATAATTATAATCTATTAAATATCGGATAAAATGTACGATAAATACGATTCTCCGCATGATGATGAAATATACCAAAAAAAACCCGAGGAACAGGCGAGAGAAATCCTCGACAAAATAAAGCCTTTCATTGTTCCGGCGGTTGCAATAATAGTGCTTCTCATAATAGGGCTTTTCGCATACGATTTTTTTGTCGGAAGCGTGAAAAACGTAACCTTCGAACTCAATGATACGGAAGGAGAATCGATCTCCGGCGCGGTAAAAGTCCTCAATGAAAGCGGCGGAGAAATTGCAACTGCGAGAAGCGGGGAAGCAATAAGCCTCAAAGCAGGAACTTATACCGCACAAGTGGCTGCGGCAAATTACAAAGCAAAAAGAGAGCAGTTCAATGTAACCAAAGACGGATCAATAGAAATTGAAATGGAATCAGATAAAGAACTTGAAATTTCGGGAGAGTTTCCGGGATCATTTTTTACAGGAGAACAAAAAACCATTCAGGTTACAATAACAAACAACGGCGAAACCTCACAGGCAAAATTTGTGCTTGAAAATGATGCAAAAGAAGCGCTTGAATTTGAAAACAATGAAGCGATTACAGTTGTTCCGGGAACGAACACAATAGAAATAATACTCAAAGCAAAAGAAAGTCCGAAATCCGATTTGTTGGGAGAAGAAAACAAAGGAACAATAAGAATTGAAGGATTGAATAACAGAAAGGCAAAAATAGAAGGGGATTTTGAATTAATAAAATTCGCACTAAAAGACATTAGCATCAGAATAGGGCAAAGCAATAGCGCGGTTGATTTTGGAACACTCAAAAGCGGCGCCACAAGCGAAAAACAAATTACAATACAAAACAAATCAGATGCCACAATAAACGAAGTCGAAGCGGAAATTACAATTACTTCTACAATCTTCGCGGACAAAACCGAAGTAAAAAATTGGTTCTCGTTTGAACCCGCAAATGTTATCAATGATATAAGCCCCGGAGAAACGAAATCAATGACACTTAACATTCAAGTTCCAAGCGATTTTGCATTCCCGCCTGGAAAAACTTTGGAAACCGTCAACGGAAATGTAATACTCAAAACCGGATTTTTGGAACAACAATTCAACCTTAATTTAAAAATCCAAAAACCAAATACCGGAGTAAATATTTCAGGAATAAACGACAAATACACAATAACAAAACGAGATAATGTTTATCCGACACAGGCAAACTTCATTGATATCAGAAACACAGGGGATGTACTCCTAACCGATTTCAGGGTTTTAGTTTCATGCACAGAAGGATATGGATGGTTGAGCATTGGAAACAATCAAACTGATACTTTTTTCGCAACCCTTGGAGCAGGTCAAACAAGAAACATTCCATACACAATAACAGTTCCAAATTCGGTCCAATCCGGAAAAATAAGCAATTGCGGAATCGCAGTAATATACAATGATCCTGCAAACGTGGAATACCAGGAAGAAAAAGCAACACTTATTTTGACTTCGTGAGAGCGAGAAGATCTCCCCTCTTTTCAAGCTTTTTACGTTTTGAAGACAAAACAACAATTGTTTCAGTAGCGGAAATCAATCTATTTATTGACTCAGAAGCGAAAAGCCTGTTCTGGAAAGAATAAAGTGACGGAACATCCTTTACCCTAATGGAAGTTACAATGTCAAACCTGCTGTTCACAATTCCAAGTTCATGTACCTCATCAAAGGCAACAAGCTTCGATGCAAGGTTCTCTGTTTCTCCGACCTCGGATTCGACAAGCATAAGCGCATTCAAACCTATGCCAAGGTCGTGAAAATACTCCGGATTTATTATAACACTTTTTTTCATTATGAGTTTTTCTTTGACAATTTTTTTCCAACGCGCGCTCACAGTATTCCTGTGCAAACCGATTTCCTTTGCACACACCGCCAGATTCAATTCCGGTTTTTTGAGTTTGAAGGAAAGAATTTTCAGATCATTTGCATCAAAATCAAAGTTCGAAAAATTTTCCCCCATAATTTTTTGGTGCCACTTCAATAGGCGCCCAATGAAAC
>DASRUN010000014.1:0-2714 GCA_035655435.1 archaeon
GGATCAGGAAAAAATCACAGTGTAGCGCAGATTCTGAAAATGGTTGAAAAAATCTCCGGAACAAAACTATCAATTGAAACCAAACAAAATTTTCCCGGCAACGTGAAGGAAACTCTGGCCGATATTTCGCGCGCAAAAAACCTTTTGGGTTGGGAGCCAAAGTATTCGCTTGAACAAGGTTTAAGGAAAACTTTTGCGTGGTATAAGGCAAACCTTTAACCGGTTTGACGAAAATCCATTGGTTTTGAACCAACGATTTTAATAAGGAAAAAGTGTTTTTTTACTTATGAAAGTGCTTGTAACCGGCGCGTGTGGTTTCATCGGAACAAACCTTTGTGAAAGCCTCCTTAATGACGGTCATGAAGTGATCGGCTTGGATGATTTCTCCGGAAAATATCCTTTGCGGGCTTTTAAAAAAAATTCTTTGGTGCTGAAACACAAAAAAGGAAAATTCATTAAGGCTAGCGTTTTGGATAGAGAAAAAATCCTTTCACTTTCAAAAAAAAGTATAACTCACATTGTCCATCTCGCGGCAAAAGCCGGAGTTCGAGATTCAGTTTTGTTCCCGAAAAAATATCTTGAAACAAACATTGTCGGAACACAGAATATTCTTGACCTAGCGCTTGCGGCAAAAATAAAGCATGTCGTGCTTGCCTCGACATCAAGCGTTTACGGAACCAACAAACCGCCTTTCAGGGAAACAATGCATATTGATACGCCACTCAGCGTATATGCGGCTTCAAAGGTTGGCATGGAGGCGCTTGCTTACTCTTACTATAACATTCATTCGCTTCCAATCACTGTGCTGCGTTTCTTCACTGTTTACGGCTCAAGAGGAAGGCGAGACATGAGTGTGTATAAATTTGCGAAACTAATCAGCGAAGCAAAAAAGATTCATGTTTATGGAAACGGAAACCAGAAACGCGACTTCACTTATGTTGCTGATATTGTGCAGGGCATAAGATCGGCAATGAAACTTGGAAAAGGATACAACACTTTCAATTTGGGATGCTCAACCACAGTGAAACTGAATTACATGATTGGGTTGCTTGAAAAAAACATCGGCAAAAAGGCAGTTAAAAAGCATGAAAAAGCACGGCCAGAGGACCCGATTGAAACCCATGCAGACATTTCAAAAGCCAGGCGCGAACTCGGTTTTGAACCAAAAACGAAGATTGAGAAAGGAATTGCGCTTTTCTGCAAATGGTTTAGGGAAAACCCTGACTGAATCTTTTTGCGGTGAAAGAACCTTTTTATTTATCTTGTAGCATGTGATAACTTATGAAACTTGTTGTAACAATTCCGGCTCTGAACGAGGAAAAAACAATTTCAAATGTCATCGAGGAAATACCAAAAAAAATTCCCGGAATTGACAAAATTGAAATTTTGGTTATTGATGACGGTTCAACGGATGCCACTTCAAAAATAGCAAAAGAGAAGGGCGCTTCAGTTATTAGCAACTCATCAAACAAAGGGCTTGCATTCACTTTCGCGCGCGGTCTTGAAACAGCCTTAGAAATGGGCGCCGATATTATTGTGAACACCGACGCTGACTTTCAGTACAATCAGAAACAGATCCCCGGCCTTGTGAAACCTATTATTGATGGCAATGCTGACATGGTTCTTGGTTCAAGGTTCAGTGGAAAAATTGAGGAAATGTCCGCGCAGAAATATTGGGGCAACAAGGCAATGTCCTTTCTGATAAGTTTCATTACCGGCCTTAAAATCAGTGATGCACAGACAGGCTTTAGGGCATTCTCTAGAGAGGCAGCGCTGAAAATCAATGTTTTTTCTGATTACACTTACACGCAGGAAACCATTCTCGAGGCATGGGAAAAAAAATTGGTGATAAAAGAAGTGCCCGTTGAATTCAGAAAAAGACACGGGGAAAGCAGATTGATTTCAAACATTTTTGTTTACGCAAAGCGTGCCGGATTTACTGTAATTGAAACTTATTTGAGCTATAAGCCTCTTCGTGTTTTTCTGATTGTAGGGGGAATATTAGTGGCTTTAAGCCTTGCAACAGGATACAGAGTAATTGCCCATTTTCTTGAAACAGGGTTGGTTACTCCGTATTTTCCAACTGCTCTTTTGAGTGCATTACTTCTCGTTGTCGGAGTACAAGTGCTGATCATAGGGCTCATTGCGGAAATGATTAAAAGAACCAGGAAAGTGCAAGAGCAAATCCTTTACAATGAGAGAAAGAAAAGGTTATCCTGAAAATTTGCAAACTTATTTTGTGCAGTAATTAAACTTGTTTTTTTCTGTAGTCATGGATGTTCACGCAATTGGTTGGTTTTTTGCCTGCCAGCGCGAGCTTAATGTTCTTGATCATTTTTCCCTGTATATCTTCTGTTGATTCAGGCGAATAAAATGCAACATGCGGAGTAAGGATCAAATGGCTCCGAAGCTTTTCACTTTTCAGCCACTTTTTAATCAAGGGTTCATTGTAATTGATTGGTTCTTCTTCCAGCACATCCAACGCAGCTTTCTCCACAATCCCTTTACTCATTGCGCCGAGCAAAGCCTTTGTTTTCAGAATTCCTCCACGAGAAGTATTAATCAAATAAGCGCCTTTTTTGAGGTGCCTGAAGAACTCTTCATTAGCCATTACCCTTGTTTCTGGGTTCAAAGGCAAATGGAATGTAACAATATCAGCCTGCTTTGTGAGTTCCCAAAGTTTTGTAATTCTTTTCGCGCCGAATTTTTTTCCT
>DASRUN010000015.1:0-32700 GCA_035655435.1 archaeon
TCTCCCTGCTTTGTACATTAAAATTCCGAGCCAGCTAACCATGCTACCGTTATCAAGCGCCAACGGAACCGGACAAACAAACATTTTAACTCCGCGGGCTTCGCACATTTCTCCAATCATTTTTTGCAAAGCTTTTGAAGCAGCAACTCCGCCGGTTAGTAAAATTTCTTTTTTTTCCGTGTGCGCCAAAGCCCTTTCAGCAACTTCCGTAACCATTGCAAAAGCAGTGTGCATCAAAGAATAAGCCAAATCAATTTTGTCCTCTTTTCCAATTTTCTTTTCCGCAGCAGTTAACAAACCCGAAAAATTCAAATCCATTCCCTTCACGGAGTAAGGCAATTCAATGTAATTCTTTGCCTCAAAATACATTTTATCAATCACAGGACCGGCAGGAAAACCCAAACCCATACTTCTTCCAAAAGTATCCAACAAATTCCCAACACCCATATCCAATGTTTCTCCATAAACTCTATACCTTCCTGATTCGTATCCTATAACCTGAGAATTTCCTCCGGAAACATACAATACAAGAGGATCTTTCGAACCGGTTTTTGTTTTTCCAATTTCAATGTGTGCAACACAATGATTTACCGCAACAAGAGGCTTATCATGCAGCAATGAAAGTGTTCGTGCAAGCATTCCAGCTGTACTCAATGCAGGTCCCATTCCTGGGCCCGCACTATAAGAAATAACATCAACATCTTTCCAGGAAACATTTGCTTTTTCCATCGCGCGCTTCAAAACCTCGGGATATTTTTGAATATGATGTTCCGCCAATTCTCGCGGAACCATTCCCCCTTCTTCAGTTGTAAACGCATCCCTTTCATTCGCAAGCACATTGCAATCCTGATCTACAATCCCAATTCCGGCAGTGTGAGCGGTTCCTTCAATTCCTAAACAAATCATTTTCATAAAAATTCATCCCTTCAAAACCATATTAATCTTTTTCATGTTTATCGGGCCGTTTCTAATAATTTTATTTTTTGTAAGATCAAAAATCGTACTCGGTTTTATTTTTTTCAGTTTGCCTCCATCAAGAATCGCTAATCCCGGAAAATACTTTTCCACTTGCTTAACAGTAAATGCAGGTTCTTTTCCATGCAAGTTCGCGGAAGTAGCTGTTATTGGTTTTCCGAATTTTTTGGAAAATTCCCTCGCAATTTCATTTGAAGGAATCCTAAATGCAACAGTTTCTTTGCTCAAAAAATCAGGAACACTTTTCTTTTTCTTCGCAACAAGAGTCAACGGAGCAGGCATTAATTTATCCACAATTTTTTCTCCATTTGCATCAAGGAATGCAATTTCATGAACCATGTGTTTTGAAGCACAAATCAAAAGAACAGGCTTATCAAAAGGCTCTTTCTTCAATTCGTGCAATTTGCGGATAGCTTTTTCATTGAAAGGATCGCACGCCAACCCATAACTTGATTCCGTTGGAAAAGCAACTATTCCGCCTTCTCTCAAAATTTTTATTGCTTCATCAGTATTCATTTACAATCCCCAAAGTAAAACCACAGTTGCATTGTAAAGCAAGTGCGCAACATAATTCGGCACAATTTGTCTATTATATTTGTAAAACAAAGCAAGTACAGTTCCCAAAACCATTGCACCTGCTATTTCAGAAAACGATCCATAACCCAAATGTGCGATTCCGAAAAGAACACTCGATCCAATAACTCCAATCCTTGGAACCAAAAAAGCGCGGAAGAACCATTCTTCGAAAAAAATTCTTATAACAAAAAAATATACAATTACAAAAGGAGAAATTGCAAAAACTTTTGTGAGTGTATCCTGTACAGGTTCAAAATCATTTGTTTGCGTGTAAATGAAAATAATTCCAAGCAACAATGATACAATCATCAAAGCGGAGTATGTGAAAAGCGTTAGAGAAATGTCTTTTGAAATTCCTTTTGATCGGAATCCAAAATCTTTGAGAGAAAATTTTTTCTTTTCAACAAATTTTATTATTAAAAGCGGAAGCAGGAGCAATCCTGCATCCAAAAAAAGATTTGTTAAATAGAATTCCAGCACGGGGTTCACTTGAATTCGGTGTAACCGCAGTTTCCGCAGCTACGCCTCTTATCGTGTTCCGCCATGAAAACTCCCGGTCCGCATTTCGGGCAATTCTTGTTCAATCTTTTAAGCTGAGCTCCCTCAATCTTGTACTCTTCTCCCTTCTTTACTTTTTCATGTTTTGTTCGCTTTTTCTTTCCTTTTGAATCAGCAGCTTTTTTTATTGCCATTTTTTATCACTTCGTTTCCTCAGCTACTACGGGCTTTTTTCCCTCTTCCTTTCCAAAATTTCTAACCAAAATTGGTTTTACTTCCATTTTTTTCATCTGCATTTTATCCTTGTAAACTCTTACACTTCCCTTTGCATCTTTTGAACCAAACCTGGTTTCAAGCCTGTCAATTACCATAAGTTTTTCATCCGCGTTTGTTTGTGCCACAATTTTTTCCCTCAAAGATTTCCTAGAAGGGGTTGCCTGCACATCGCTTACAGTGAAAGACATTTCCTGTCTTTTCATGAGTTCATTATTTTTTTTGCTGTTTATCTCAATTTTCATTTTTTTTTCACCTGCTCAATCTCAAAGCGTATTTTCCCGCTTTTGTTATGCCCATTTTCTGTGCAATTGCAGAACTTTCCGCATTAAGTATTTCAGTGTAACCTCTCCAAAATGTGGTGAATTGCTTACTCCCGCAAACAGGGCAAGTGTCTCCTCCTTCCTCAAGAACATATCTGCAACTTCTGCATGCTTTTGCCTGTTTCACGCGGATACCTCCGCGTTCAGAGGTGCGCGACCTACGGTTCCGCTTGCTTTGCTTTTAAATTTCATTTCTTCTCCTCCCTTTTCTTGCCCTCAGGTTTTTTCCCCGCATCATTTTTTCTAAAATCCTGCTGCTGCTTTTTCGGTTTTACTTTTTCAGCAAGCTTTGCCCAATCTTCTTTTCCAAGGCCTTCCTGTCTCATTGTTAATCCTACTTTCGAACTTGAAATTGTTCCCTTCAAACTTACCGTAACAACTCTTGCTTTCACAATGTCTTTTGTTGTTAGTTTTCTTTTTGTTTCCTTTCCGATAAAGCCCGGAAGTTTTGCATCATAATTTATGTAATCATCCATGATTTGCGAAACGTGAATCAATCCTTCAATTGGACCGGTTTTCAAAAATGCTCCAAACTCTGTTACATCGCTTACTTCTCCCTCAATCAATTCATGTATTTTTGGCTTGTATGCAAGCAAAGTTATTTCGGCATCATAATATGCCGATCCGTCTCCGGGAACTATTCTCCCGTCTCCAATGTGTCCTACTTTTGTAACCGCAATTATTACTCCGATGTCCTCATCCATTATTCCTTCATAAACTTCTTTTGCCTGTTTCAAAAGTGTTGGCTTGAGGGCCGAACCCATTTCGGATGGCGGCATTCTTATGGTGTCCTGAATTGTATAACTCTTGTACATTTTGTTCACGCTCCTAGTTAAGTTCCAAAAACTTTTTCTGACGTAAAAATAAGACCTGTCCATTGATTTGCTTGACGGAATCTTTTAATTCCTTATCATTAGTAGCAACAATGGCATTTTTGGATAACTCCAAAAGTGCCTTATCAGCGTTATCAGCGTCTACACTAATTACCTTAACGTTATTTTTATCAATCAATTGTTTGGCTATTCTGACCGCTTTTTTGAGCTTTAAACCCCTTTTTTCAAGCATTTCCAGCTCTTCAACCACTTGTTGCGGAATCCAAAATTCAACATTTCCCATCATTTTTTTCGCTTCCAAAAAAATATCAATTTTAAACCTTTCAATTGCCAAAAGAATGTTCGTATCCAAAACGATTTTTGTTTTACTTGCCTTTACGTTATTTGCTGATTCCATAGGCACGCAGCCTCCAGCCTGTTTGTTCTCTTTTGCTGATCGAAACCTTTTGTCCTTTTTCAATTACAACATGGCTTCTCAACAAAAATTCAAAATCAGTTTTCGAAACCGGTCGCGTAACCTGTCCAACAACAGTGTTTGTTCCAACTGCGAGAACAACATAATCATTCGCTTTGAGAGTTGAATCTCCTTTATCCAATAATCTTTCAATCGGTTTCACTTCCAAAACAACAATTGTTGTCGGTTTCGGAAGCGTTCCGATTTTTGAAATCATTTGTCCGCGCATTTCATCATTCTTAGTAACAAAAGGATCAAGTTTTGTTCCAACTGCAATCAATCCGCCCTCATGAGCTTCTTCAAGCGCACCATTATCAACAGCCAAACTAACAACCTCTGTTTGAATTGGTTTTCCTTCAATTCCAGGACTGATTTCAATTTTGTCCCCAATTTTTATTGTTCCGCCGATAATACTTCCGCCAAGAACTCCGCCTTTCATTGCCTCAGGTTTTGCGCCAGGCCTATTAATGTCAAAACTTCTAACAACAAACATTTTCAAATCTTTTCCTTTCTCGTGTTTCGGCGTTGGAATATGTTCCTGAATTGCTTCAATCAAAAGATCAATGTTAACTCCAACATTTGCTGAAATCGGAATTATAGGAGAATTTTCATAACCATAATTTTTCAAAAAAACATTTATCTCATCAAAACTTTCCTTTGCTCTTTTTTGATCCACCAAATCAATTTTGTTCTGCGCAACAACAACATTTTTTACACCTGAAACGCTGAGCGCCATCAAGTGTTCCGCGGTTCGCGGCTGAGGACATTTTTCATTTGCCGCAACAACAAGAACAGCGCCCTGCATCAATGCGGCTCCGGAAAGCATTGTTGCCATTAGAGTTTCATGTCCCGGCGCATCAACAAAAGAAACCCTTCTCAATACAACTGCTTTTCCCATTTCAGGAGCACATTTTCCCGTTGAATTGTACGCTTCCGCGCCCTTTGCTTTATCGCACTTGTAAAATGTTGTGTCTGCGTAACCCAATCTTATTGAAATTCCCTTTTTGAGTTCTTCCGAATGCGTGTCAGCCCACTTGGTGGTTAGAGCCTGGACTAAGGAGGTTTTGCCATGGTCAACATGTCCGATCATGCCGATGTTTACTTCTGCCTGTGCTCCAAGCTCTTTTTTAACAACCATTTTTCATCTATCCCTTAATTTTTCCTTTAATATCTTTTGCCGCGCTCGCATCAATTTTTCCAACATTAGCCAAAGATTCCTTCACGGCTTTTTCCTTGAATGATAAATCATCTGTTGTTTCCTTTGCGTTTCCTGCAAATATTTCTTCAAGTTTTTTTGAACCTTCTTTTGTAACTTTGAGATTCAATTGCGCTATTTCATCCGTTACAAGGTTTCCCCTGCGCGCTACTTTCTGTTTTGTTCCATGTTTGGCGTCTTTCATAATAAAAACTTTCTTTCTTAACCCGCCCTCCATGTCATTTTTCATCGGAAACCCTTGTTTGTCGCTTCCGCCCGTTATTTTTGCTTTGTACCCATCGAGCCCGAGCAATCCAAGTTCAACTTCCTGGCCAATTTTTTTGCCAATGAACATTGCCGGATTATCCACGGTTTTCGCGTATGCCTTCTTTGTTTTCGGATCTGATATCACTGTCTTCATTTTTTCAAAACCTCCTTAAAAAAAATAAATTTTAAGCCTCAACCTCTTTGTGTTGTGCTCTTTTGAGTTCGCGAATCAATTCCGCTTCCTCATCAGTAAAAGAATCAATTATTGATTCAAGTTTTTCCAAATCCTTATCCGGAACGTAACCGTAAAGTTCATCTTTCTCGTGCAAATTTTTTTCAACTATTCCCCCTTGAATTGAAACCGCAACCTCCATATTTTTTGTTGCCTCATCAATTGCTTTTCCCTCGCTCTGAATTCCCTGGACTTTTCCGATTTCTTTTCCCTTATTAAGCACGCGAATTCCTTTTTGGAGTTTTCCAACAAGAACCCTAACCCCAACAACAGCCGGCCCGGAATTTCTAAAAACATGATTTTGCAACACAACAAATTTCACAGGCATGACAACGCTTGAAAGTTTTGCCTGTTTCTCCGCTTCCTTCTCATTTTTCACCCATTCTTCATAATCCTGCAAGAGCCTGTAAACAACATCGCTTTCAAAAATTTTCACACCTCTTTTTTCAGCCTCAACTTTTGCGGCATCGCTAACCTTTGTGTGGAACGCAAAAATAACTCCCTTAAACCTATCTTTTTCTTTTACAGATTCGATTTGTAAAACATCTTTTCTCGGAATTTCTCCAACATCGGCTTTGCTCACTTTCAAATTTCGGTCTTCCAACAATTTTATTATCGCTTCCAAAGAACCAAGAGTATTACTCCTCACTATAGGGCCTACAGAATCTGAATCAATTTTGATGCTTTGAATTTCCTGTGCGATTTCTTTTTCCGCTTGTTCGGAATAATGTCTTATAGGAGAGCCGCTGATTGCTTCATCCAAATTCGGCGCGGAAATTTTTACTCCCGCAGCAGCATGAACTTCTTTCACATTCCTATATTTTTCTCCCGGCTTTCCTTCTCCCACAGGATTAGGTTCAAGCAACGCGCGGATTTTTGTTCTAATAATTCCATTTTTTCCCCCAACAATAATTTCTTCTCCAACGCTGAGCATTCCATCGTAAATTATAACATCAATTGTTTTTCCCAAACCCTTATCCTCTTTTACTTCAAGAACCGTTCCCTTTACCGCTTCTGTTTCATGAACCTCTAATTTTTTCTCCAAATACTTTTGTGACAATCCCGCGAGGAACATTAAAAGTTCTTGTATTCCAACTCTGTTTTTTGCCGAAACCGGAACTATAATAATTTCTTTTGTAAAATCCTTTATCCTATCAAACCTCTCGCTCTGATATCCTTTCGAATGCAATTGTCCAACTAATTCGTAAACTTTTACATCCAATTGTTCAAGCACGTGTTCTCTTTGATTTTTGAGCGCATCCGTAATGCTTTCTCCCTGAGTAAGAGTCCAACCGTGTATTGTGTCAACCTTGTTCATTGCGACAATGAACGGCGTTTTATAACTTTTCAAAATTTCAATCGCCTCTTTTGTTTGTTCCTGCAAACCCTTGTGAACATCAACAACAAGAACCGCGAGATCCGCAATGCTTCCCCCTCTTTTTCTGAGTGTGGTAAAAGCCTCGTGTCCCGGCGTGTCAATGAACATTAACCCGGGAATCTTTAACTCGAATTTATATTGCTCCAAAAGTTTTCCGGCAACTTTTTCAATTACTTTTGTTGGAACTTGTGTAGCCCCAATGTGTTGTGTTATTCCACCTGCTTCTTTTTCCGCAACACTCGTTCCCCTAATCGAATCAAGTATTTTTGTTTTCCCGGCATCAACATGCCCCATCACAGTAATAATCGGTTTTCTAATAGTCATACGCGGACACCTCCGCGTTCAGAGGTGTGCACCTTCGGTAGCACTGCTTCATTTTTTCCGTTTGCCATAAAAATTCACTCCAATCCAGACGCGAAGAGGTTCGCGTTCAGACCTGTACCATCTTCGTTCCCCCGGAACTCGATGCTACTTACTTTATTTGTTTTCACAATTTTCACTCCAATCCCGTTGAACCAAAACCGCCTTTTCCGCGGGAAGTTTCATCAAGCTCATCAACTTCGATCAATTCAGGTTCCTCTATTTTATTGAAAACAACCTGTGCAATTTTTTTTCCTTTCTCGATTTTGTAATCTTTTTCCCCAAGATTTTGTATAATAACTTTTATTTCTCCCCTATAACTGGCATCAATTGTTCCAGGGCTGTTCGGCAAAATCAAACCATGGTTCAATGCAAGCCCGCTTTTTGGCCGAACTTGTGCTTCAAAACCTTTTGGAAAAGCAATTGAAATTCCCGTTCCCACAAGTTTTCTTTCCATGGGTTTCAAAAGCGCTTCTTCGTTCGCGTAAAGATCAAATCCCGCATCTCCTTGATGTGCTATTTTCGGCACGATTGCGTCGGGAGAAAGTTTTTTGACCTTAACGTGCAATGCAACACCTTCACTCCTGCTCGCTTTCGGAGTAAACCATTGTGGAATCAATTTTATCCCACTTGTAAAGCTCTTCTTTTGAAAAAAATCTTTTAATTTCCTTTTCAGCCGCCTCAATGGAATCGGATGCGTGTATAATAGTATTCTGCAGACTCAAAGAAAAATCCCCTCGAATTGTTCCCGGATGTGCTTCCGTTCCTTCAGTTACTCCTGCAAGTTTACGTACAACATCAACAACTTTTCTTCCTTCCAATACAAGAAGAACGCTTGGCGCTTCCATCATGAATTTTTTTATGCTCGGAAAAAAAGGTTTTTTTGCAAGATGCGCGTAATGTTCTTCAAGTTTTGCCGCAGAAAGATGCTCCATTTTCATGGCAACAATTTTGATTCCTTTCCTCTCAAACCTATGGATTACTTCTCCCACAATTCCTCTATTGAGTGCATCCGGTTTGATGATGACGAGTGTTCTCTCCATTACGCGGACACCTCCGCTAACGCGAAGAGGTTCGCGTACAGACCTGTACCATCTTCGCTGTGCTCGATGCTACTTTCTTCGGTCACACTTGCTTCGCGAATTTTCATTTTACTTCTCCCCCTTCTCCTTTCCGGCTTTTTCGGTTTTCTGTGCCTTCAATTTAATTTCCTTGTCTCTGTGAAAAGCATTTGTCCATTTTGTTTTCACGGGGTTTCTTTTTAATTTCAAAAAATTTGTTTCAGTTTTCTGATTTTTGAACCAGTACGTGGTTCCATCTTTTTTCACGTACATGTGTCCGGTTCCTTTTGGAATTTCCTGTCCTGTAAAACTGTCCTTGGGCATTTTTCAGTCCTCCTTTTACTTCGCTCTGATTTCCTTTGCTTCTCTTTCAGTTGAAAGCAAAATTACAACATCTCCTTTGCGGACGTTTCCTTTAACATTTCTCCTCTTTACTCTGCCTTGTTCGTATCCCTCAAGTATTTTGCAGAGAACCTGAACTATTTCTCCATTGACCCCGGTTCTTCCGAGGATTTCAACTATCTCAGCCGGTGTACCTTGCTCCATTACGCGGACACCTCCGCGTTCAGAGGTGTGCGACCTTCGGTCACACTTGCTTTGCTTTGTGCAATCTTCATATCAATCACTTTGCCGATTCCTGTATTTTTTTTACCAGATCTTCGAATTCTTTTTTATCCGAACCCTCATTGAGAATTGCTATTGCAGCTGTTCCCACTTTGAGGCCGGCTTTTTCGCCCAATTCTTTTTTTGTTCCGGCGTAGCTGAACGGAATTCCTTTTTCCTTGCAGATCAACGGCAAGTGCATTACTATTTCCGGCGGACTAACGTCTTCCGCAATAATTATGAGTTTTGCATTTCCTCTCTCAGCAGCTTTAGTGGCCTCATTTGCGCCAATTTTTATTTTACCCGATTTTCTTATTTTGCCCAACAGATCTGATTGTCTATTCTTAAGATCCTGTGGAGCCTGGAACTTCACATATTCCGCCATTTACTTTGCACCTCCTCGGAGCTTAGCTCCTCATAGTCATACGGCGAAAATTCGCTATTATATTAATGAATAATATAATACATCCGCTTAGAACCATTTAAAAAGGTTATTTCCGAAGCGCATTATGTAGTAGTTTTCTTCGTATGGTCCTCTTGCAGCAATCCAACTTCCGTCTTTCCCGTGAACAAGTAATATTTAAATAGGTGAATAAACTTTCTTATTAAAATGCAAACTTATTCCAAAATTCTCTTTTTTGCGCTTATTTTTGTATTTATCAGCAGTTATGCAGCGGCATCTGTTTGCGGCAATGGCGTTTGTGAAACTGATGAGACAGCTTCAAATTGTTCTGCCGATTGTGGTTCTACCGAGGTTACGTGCAGCACCACTCTTCCCGCTCCAACAAATTTGAGATCCACAACAATAACATCAAATTCAATTGCCCTTGCGTGGAATATGCCGAATTGGACGCCGGCCCCGCCAAATGTAACTTATTCAATTCAACGTTCTCTTTCCCCTGCTTTTTCAGGTCCCGGAACCTCAACCGTATATGCAACAAACGAACTTTCAAAAACCATTACAGGGTTGCAGGTAAATACACCTTATTATTTCAAAATAGCCGCATCTGACGGTGTTGGTTGTAGGGCTTCAGAACAATCCGATTCAATTACTATATCAACACTTGCCGCTACTACAGCAACCGGCACATTGGATGTATTTGTAAGAGAATATCATGCGGGAGGTGCACTCATCACAGGGGCAACGGTTAGCGTTTATGAATATGAAAATCCAAATGCAATTCAAACAAAAATAACAGATACATACGGAATAACCGGAAAGGTATCCTTTACATTGCCAACACCAGCTTCCGGTAAATCATATTATCCAAAAGCAAGCATGGCAAATTATGCTTTGTGGGCCGGAAGTGAAGCAGGGCTTGCTGTTCATCCAAATGAGACAGAAAGAGTCGATATAAGTCTAATTCCAATTCCAAGTGCTATTGATTCAACAGTTGTCCTAACCGGAATTTCTGAAGATGATGCCGATGTTGCCCTTTCATGGACAGCTTCAAGCACTTCGGGCGTAACATATCATGTTTATAAAAATAAAATCTCAGACAATTTTTATACAAGAATAACAGATGTCCCATTGTCTTCACTGTCAGAGACAGATAATGATGCCGAAAACGGTGTTACGTACAAATATTTTGTAACAACAGTTCTGAATAATATGAATCAAAAATCATCAAACTCAATAACTGTTACTCCTGGCATACCGCCGGCTATACTATCAGCGCCAACAACTCTTACCGCCACAGTAATTTCTTCTTCGCGGGTTGATTTAGTTTGGAGTGATGTTGAGAACGCAACCGGTTATACTGTGCAAAGACTTTCCAATTGCTTTGGTGCGGGAAATTATGCTACGCTTGTAAGTAATGTTGATATTATATCTTACGCCGATACAACCGTTGAAGCGGGAACGAATTACTGCTACAGAGTCATGGCACAAAACGCATCAGGAAATTCTGCGAATACTTATTCTAGCCGTGTAACAATACCTCAAATAATACAGAACATTACAATAGAACTTTCTCCAGAAGAATCAATTGCATTGGATAATGGTTACACGGTTTCTTTTGATTCCATTCAAACTCCTTGGCAGTGTGAATCCGGTTTCTTTTACTGCAGTCTCAATCAAACAACAATAAACGACGTTCTTGCGGTAAACGTTACAATAAGTGAAACAGGTTCTTCAACAGGAAACACTTTGACTTTAAAGTACGGTGAACAACGTGTTACCGATGACGGCAGCGTTGCGGTAACGTTTTCTTCACACGAAGGCGCACAATGTGACGGATTAATCTGCGATCCTAATTCCGGGCTTTTTGAAATCGCGCTGATGATTTCAACAGCAAATGCTAATCAGGTTAATTTCAACGAAACAGAAACAATTTCGGGTTTGAAAGGCGCTGGAACATTGAACGATCAAGATGTTACCGTGAAATTCCTGGCTCTCTTGCAAACAGCCCCTGATTCTGATTACATTGGAATGTTTGAATTGTATGATGCTGAAGGCAATCTTGTTGACACTAGATTTGCCCCGGCCAATTCCGATTTGAGAAAAGAATTTGCAAACAATCAAGGATTTGTACTGAAATCAATTGTGAACATAAACTCATATTCATTTGACACTGAAACAGGAATAGCCGCAGTTTCCGTTACCTTGGGCGGCGAGCAAGATCCTGAAGGAACCCCGCCGGCAAGCAACATTGCAATAGAATATTATGATGATGGAGAAAGCATTAGCCAATTGAGAGGTTCCGGAAGTGTTGAAGGACAAGATGTTACAGTAAAGTTCTTGGGAAGTGTTAAGGGCGAATTTTATTATGGTTCATCAACTAATGAGTACAGAGCCTATTTGGAATTGTACGATTCCTCATCAAACCTTGTTGACGGAATTATAACTAATGCAGACACTGATTTATGGAATTCATTCATTGACAATGAAGGCCAATATGCTTTGCTCAACCACATTGATGTCATTAATGTGTATTTCCAGACTTCCGCCGGCAAAAGCTTGCTTGTCATAAAGAGAAGGCCGTCGAATCCTCACTCGCCGAATCCTGATCCCATTTCAAAAAAAATGATTTTTAACGAACAGGAAATTCTTTCCGATCTTGACGGAGCGGGTCTATTTGCCGGCACTAAAGTAAGTGTTCATGTTGATCGTGTAATAGAACCGGAAGAAAATCCGCTTGGAGGTTATTCCGCCACTTTCAGCCTTCTTGCAAGTGACAGTTCTTTGATTGACACCAGAACAGTAAGAGCCGGAGAATTCCTTTCAGAAATCTTTTTGGATAATGCAGACAACGAAGCGCTTGCCACAACCGTGAGTGTACCATCGATTTTCATGCACGCAAGTTTAGGAACACATTACGTGGAATTGAAAAATGCATTGCCGGGCTCTTCAGGCTTATCTGAAAATCTTTTACTAAACCCTTCCTTTGAAAGCCCTGTTGTTCCGGGAGAGTGGCAGATTTTCAATGGAAGCAGAGCCGTTACAGGATCAAGAACGAACAACGAATTTGCCGATGGGCAGTGGTCATTCCTTGTTTCAAACGACAACGCGCAAAACGGAAATTATTATGCTTTATATCAAAGCGTGAAAATCAAACCCGGAACATATATTTACGGCGGAAAAATGAAATCCGACCTCACTTCCGGAGTTTGCCACATTGATTTGTACAATTCCGATGGCATTAAAGAAAACATAAATGAAGGCGAGGAAATACTTGGTTTGTACGGTGCAAAAGATTATGCCGGAAAGTATGTCAGACTGAAACTTATGCAGATCCTCCAAATAAATCCTCTTAATGGTGGTTATGAGGCCACTTTCGAATTGTACTCCGATGAAAATCCAAATGTTTTGATTGACACACAAACAGTTTCAGCTGGAACAAATTTGAACGAGGAATTTGCGGAATTGGCAACCGATGTTTATGTTTCCGGAATCGGTGTTGTGGCAACAACAGGAATCGGTTACATAGAATTTTACAAAAGACCCTCAAATGATTTGTATCCATTCACAGTTGACACAAGCGATTTGGTTTTGAGAGAAACATCAGCCGAATGGCAGGATTTTAGCGCAACATTTATAGTGAATCAAGGAACAGACCTCAAGCATTTGGATTTCAGAATTCTCGGAGACGGCCAGCGAAACCTGAACGGTTCATGCTACTTTGATGAATTGTTTTTGAAGGAATTTGTAGAACCGCCTGTTGAAATAGAAAACACTCCGCCGAAGGCTACTCTGAAAGTTGTCCAAACAAAACCGGCAAGAGCACCGATTGATGTAACTTATACTGTTGAATGTACAGATGATGAAGATGATTTGGATTCAACAAATTATGCCGGACAATTTTGTAGAATTGAATTTGGAGCACTTGTCGAGGTTACTGGCGGAAACCTTTTGCATCCAGAAGCAACAATGTCAAGGCCAAGAGAGAGAATCACTTTCCCGTGGAACACAAAGCACGAAAAATGGGTTAGCGTGAAATATCATGCTCCCGGAATTTATTCCGCTGCGGGAGTTGCAAGAGATAAGGACGGAGCAACGGGAAAGAATGAGGAAACAATCATCGTTCCGGGTCCAAGCGCTTACGATCTTGGAGTTTACGGTTTGACGGTCAAAGAAAAATCCCATAGCATTGGCTTTGATTATAACAGCAATTTCTTTGCTTTAGGAAATTTGGAAACAATCCCGGATTTCAATCATTCCGTTACTCTGACAGATCCTAATGGAAGAATAACAGGGCCTGGTGTAGGACGTTACTCTACTTTGTTTGGAACCTTGATTCCTGTACGCGGGGGATATGGTTTCACAACTGTTGTTGAGGGCATTTACACTTTGAGCGTTGATGTTGATTCAGGAAAAGAAGTTACGGAAACAAATGAGAACAATAACTTTGAGGAAGTAAAGTTCCATTATAATGGGGCTATTGTTGTCCCGGTTTGCGAATTACAGGGAGATGTTGATGGAGACGGAGAAATAACCTGTGAGGATGTTGATGCCATCCTTGAGTACGCTGCATTGGTTACAAAGGATGTTCCGATGTGCGGCGATGTAAATTATGATGGAATTGTCGGAACGCTTGATGCGAGCGCATTGATGGCGGAGCATAATTTACAGTGTGGCGAAGAGCCGGAGCCAACGGTTTGTACAGACACTGACGGAAGAGAAAGAGTTCCCGGAGAAACTTGGACTACGAGCACTGATAGCTGTACATGTACTGCCAATTCAACCGTTGAATGCGAAAACCTCCCACAAGGAACAGATTCTCTTAAACCAAAAGTGAATTACAATTGGAATTGGCAGGAAATAGGATCTGATTTCTGTGATGGTACAGGAAACCAGTACTGCGATGCAACACAATTCAGTGTTTATTTGCTCAGAAACATTTATGCGATTTCAAACCACACTTTTGTTGCGAACGAAAATAAAAGCATTCTCCAAGGAGGTATGTTAGAATTCGATGTTCTTTTGATGAGAGACGGTTATTCAAATGATTTCAGGAAAGATTTTGATTATTATTACAGAACACAAACATTCTTCGAAGTTGATGATTGGTATGCACAAGTCGGAAACGGACATGGTTTGAGATCTTACTTTTATGATCCAACCAACGCGGAAACTCTGAACTTATGGCAATTCCAATTGAACAGCCAACCATGGGCTGACGGAATGACTATTGGACACGGAACCGTAAAAGTGAAGCTCACATTTCCGGATGACTTCTCTTTAACAGAGGCAGGAACAAACCCAATTATAGTTGACTTCATTAGTACAACGCCTCCAACACAGCCGTCAAACTTCTATTCCCTTCCATTCAATGGAGCGGTTGGATTGAGTTCTGCTGCAGGAGAAACAATTGATCGGATAGGTTATGGTGTTGGATACAATGGTTCTGAAGAGATACTCCTTCCATTGAATTCTTTCGGAAATTCTCAAACAATTTTTAGTGAAACCCTTGAAAGCAATGACGGAGTGGCAAAATTGAGAAATGTTGTAATAAAGAATTCTTTAAGTGAACTCAACGAGTTTGCGAAAAGCGGTGAAATGATCAGGATTACAAAAGTTTCAGATTCGGAATTCGATCTTGAATTCTCTCCTTCAACCCCAACCCCTATTTTGTTGCGCGCCAACAGAAAAGCAACCGATCCCGCAAATTTCAAGGTTCAGTACTTTGCCTCTTCCGCAGAAAACCCGGTTGAATTGGAAAACGATAATTTCATTTCCTGGACTTCGAATACAAATGCCTGTTTGGATTTCGAGGGAACAATAATGAATTCCGAGAATTACTCCGGATTTTTGGACGACAAGGTTTCTAATCCCGAAGCAGGCTTTGAAAATGCTTTGTTCGAAGTCGCATGGCAGAACTCAACCAAAACAGGAAATGTTGTTCTACAGTCAATTGTTTATAGGCCATTGAACGTTTCAAATTTGAGCATGAGATTGTTCAAGGATGTTGATGCGAGTTTCTACACTCCGAACGATTCTGGAATAATTGTTGCTTTGGAAGGAACAGGAACTACTGTTGTGGATTCCGCGCCGCAAACTTTGGCAGGCGCTTTGTCATTGTTTGGAAACGGTTATGCTTCTGCAACTGAAAGCGCTGATAGCTCCATTGTAAAGTGGAATGAAACCCAATTGGACAGCATCATTAACGGGCAAAGAAATAATTTGAGGGCAACTTGCATTGCCGCCGCGCCCACAACACCAGAACCCGGAGATGATGAACCTGATGACGAGCCCGATGTTCCTGATACACCCGATGTTCCTCCGGGAGATCCGAACGGTTCCTCAGGCGGATTCTTGGGCGGGTTATTAAATTTCCTTGGAAACCTTATAGGAGGGATTTTGAATTTTATTCTTGACGGGATTTTGAGGAACTTGATCGGAGCGTTTACCGGAGCCGTAAATCACGGGACACCGACTCAACCGGTTCTTATTGCCCCAACTTGTGAATTGGGAATCGGGCATCCTGCGCAACAAAATTATGTTTGGGCATATAGTGCCCCGAGTACCGGTCCAAGGGACATTGAACCAAGATCCCCGCAAAGAATTCCGGTTGCAGGCAATTGTGAGAACTGTGAAGTTGTATGCACAACAAAAACCATTTTCAGAAGTCCTGGAGATAGATCACAAACCGAAGTAACGGGTTGGTATGCGGAAAACTGCCCGCTTGCTTCAGGTGTAACTCAGGGTTTGATTGTGGAAGCGAATTGCTAAACTTAAAGCGTGTTACTATCAAGTTGAACAAAATAAAAATTTGAAATAATTTTGCTATTTTTTTTAAAAAAGAATTCCAATTTTTCACTCATGGCAAAACCAAGCTTTCGGCCTGGCTTCATCTACCGAATCAATGATGCAATAACCTTTTTTTTCCAAGTGCAAATATTCCCCTTTTTTCAAATCCTGTTTTTCTATTGCACCAACTTCTCGCTTTCCGTCAGGCATCAATAATTCCAAATCCATCATTTCATGTATCCAAGGGACAACGGTTTTTCCGTCAGCCAGTTTTCCGGCAAATTTTCCTTCCAAAAGAAGCCCTTCGGTTTGTTCGATTTTTACATTATAAACTTCCCTTAGCCTGAACACATTTCCCTTTGTTTTTTTTATTTCGGATTCGGAAACAAAAAATTCGTGCATTCCCCTTCCAAATATTATTTCTTTTCCATCTTTCACAATTTCCAATTCATCATGGCTTGGAATCTGCAATTTTACCGGATCGGAAATATAAGTTACTCTTATGCTATCATCCAGAATAAGCTCTTTGTTATAAGCCCCCATTTTTTCAGTTGAAATGTTCGCATCGCTTGTCGTTAACCCCGAATCAACAATGATTTTTTTAAGCGCCTCGGCCTTGAACCCGCGTCTTCTAAGCGCTCGCACGGTTCCAAGCTGTATGTCATCCCAACCCGAATAGCGCCCTTCCTCGATTCCCTTTTTTATGAGTGAAGTGCTAAGAACCATTTCGCCGATTTTTAATCTCCCAAAATGAACAGCATGAGGGTAAACCCATCCGAAATAATTGTAAAGAAATTCTTGCTTGGTTTGGTTCTGCGAATGCTCCTGTCCGCGCAGAATAAATGTTATGCCCATTTCATGGTCATCAATCCCGCTCTGGAACATATAGCTCGGCCACACATTGGATTTTGTTCCCGCTCTTGGATGATCCGGGTTATCAACAACACGCGCTATCCACCAATCGCGAACACTAGGGTCTTTATTTTTCAAATCGGTTTTCAATCGCAGAACAGCTTCCCCTTCCTTAATTTCGTGATCCAACATTTTCTGGAATTTTTTGAATTGTTCCGCGGGTTTTTTTCCGCGGCATTTACATGCTTTTTTCTTTTGAATGAGTTCACGCCATGCTTCACTCTCACAAGTGCAAACATACGCATGCCCTTTGTGAACAAGAGTTTTCATGTACTCATAATAAATTTCAAGTCTATCGCTTGCATAAAAAATTTTTCCAATTTTTATTCCAAGCCACTCAAGATCCTCGCGGAAAATTTTTTCAGGGTCTTTCATTGGTTTTTTCACTTTTGGATCGGTATCCTCAAACCGCAAAATAAATTCACCCTTATATTTTTCCGCATAAGCATAACTCAAATACGCAGCTCTCGCATTTCCCAAGTGCAACGGTCCATTGGGATTCGGAGCATATCTTGTAACAACCTTTTCCCCTTTCTCCGCCCAATCCAATAGAGGAAGCCCCTCTCTCTCAGGTTTGGGTTTTAGTTCATAGCTTCCCTCAAAATCTTTGAAAAAATTTTCAAGCTGAAAAGAAGTCATAGCATTAACGCGTTTTACGGTTTCCAATGCAATGGGCATTAATTCCGAAACCTGCTTGTCGTTATGAAGCGCCTTCAGCTTCCCTATCAAAGCGCCAACTTCCGCCTTGCCGTTGTGCTCATATGCATTTTTTACCGCATAGCGGAATGCGTCATCTTTTAATTCCATACAAAATTAGTTAACTTTCGTAGAAGTTAAAAACAGTGGTTTGCGGTTTTTTTGTCTTGGGTGCAATTCAAATTTGTGTGCCGGTTTCCCAAGCATGGTCGAAATATTTTTTGAGCGCAGTTGCCATAGGCTTGTTATCCGGCCAAATTGTAAAATGATATTCAGGTTTTTGTTCCGAAAAATTGCTTATCCCCATAATCACTTTTTGATTGTCAATAATGTAAGCATTAACCCCGTGATCAAAATTCCTGATGTCCGCTCCGCCTTGCGCAAATTCCTTTGCAATTTTTGCCGAATCTTCATTGATTTTGCTGATAAGCTTTACTTCCACATTCCTCGCGGAAGCATTTTTCAATGACTCCCTTATTAGAGAGTGCTCTTTTGCAAGCGGAGTTAAAGCGTGAACTGATTTGGTTGAACTATCAATATGTTGTCCCAATATTTTCATGAAATCATTTTTGTCTTTTACTTTCATTACTTTTTCGTGTTTTCCGTTTGTGTGATCTAATTCCACTTCGCTTTTGACGTGCTTTGCCTCTTCCTCTAATTTTGCGAGCTCCTGTTTTTTCTCTTGTAAAAGTGAATTAAAAACTTTTTCAGGTTCAATGGCCATGTAGCGTTTCGGCCTTCCGTGAATTTCAATTATAAGCGTTTTTTTTGTTAACCTATCCAGCACATCATAAACCCTTGTTTTAGGAACTTGAGCCGTTCTCGAAATTTCCGGGGCTTCGGCTTCCTTTAATTTGAAGAGCGCGCTAAGCGTTTTGGCTTCATATTCCGTTAAGCCGAGCTTCTCTAAAAAAACGTTTAAATCGTATTCTTGCATCTAACCACACACTATATTGGAACTATATTACATAATAATATTGGTCAGAGCAATTATATAAATTTACTGGTTACAGTGATTTAATTATTTCTTGTGTTTTGTTTGGTAAAAAACCCTTGTTTTTACCATTACTAACCCCTAAAATTTGTTGTTTTTAACCTAAAAATTGATATTTTTGCCCTTAAATCATGCAATTATGTGTTTTAAGGGTTTTTCCAGCTTATCTTCGCCTGTTTCCTCTACCTTCTCTACCGCCGCCTCTGCTATTTCCGGAGCCGCCACTTCTACCCCCACTTCCACCGCTTGAGCCGCCTCTTCCTCTGCCGCCATTTCTATCGGAGCCGAAAGACTGCCATTTTTTGGGTTTAAAGGTTCTTTTTTCTTCTTCATCCATTTCCTTCATTTTGTACTCAAAATCATCGGGTTGTTTTGAAAAACCGGCATCATCCTTGATTTCGCCTCTATGCTTGAGGATTTCTTTTGCAAGTATCCAAAAGCCCAAAGCAAGTCTCTTTTTTCCCTTGTTATTAATCGGAATCGCAATATCAACATTTCTAAGAGAATTATTCGTTGAAACCATTGCAACAACAGGAACCCTTATCCTTGTCGCTTCTTTTATCGCCTGCATGTCCGCTTCAGTGTCTGCAACAAATACAACAGCCGGCTGAAAAAATCTCGTGCTCTCCGGGTTTGTAAAAGTTCCGGGAACAAATCTTCCGGATAGCATTGACGCACCAATCGAATCAGCAAAAACCTTTGCGGGCGCTTGCGCATAAACCTTTCTAGAAACAATTGCAATCCTATTCGCGGGAAAACCCGACAAAAATTTTGATGCAAATTTCAATCTCTCATCAAGCGTTTGAACATCGAGAACATTCAAACCGTCTTTCCTAACTTTGTAAATATACCTTTTCATATCCCCGGACTTGAATTTTGTTCCAATATGCGCTCCGGTATTCAAATACTTATCTGTTTCAACAAGCTCGGTTTGCTTTCCCTGCCTTTCATCATCTTCCTCGCTTTCTTTTTTCGGCTTTTTGGGAGAATCTTCTTTCACATGCGCTTCGGTTTTCGGAACTGCTTCGATTTTTTTCTCTTTTTTAATTTCTTCCTTTTCCTTGGCAGGCTTCGCCTTCTTCAAAACCTCTTTTTTTTCGGATTTTTTTTCCGCGTGCGTTTCTTCCTTTTTTTCAGTCATTAAAAATCACGTTTTGTACTTTGAAATTTCTCCAATGAAATCAACATGTGAGAAAACCATTCTTCTACAGCAGTACTTTTTTACTCCAAGTTCGGTTAGAACTTTTTCTGCATCCTCTCCTTTTGAAACTCTTTCCTTGTATTTTTCGTAGACATCTGCAATTACTTTTCCACAGCTAAAACATCTTACCGGAACTAACATTTCACATCACCTCTTACTAGACTGCTTCTTCTTCCTTGCTTTTGGTCCAAGCTGTTTCTTAGGCTCAACCTGTCTCGGATCATCAACCAAAAGCATTCTATCATAATTCAAAAAAATTCTTTTAAGTTTCTCATCTTTTCTGTACTCCAAAAAAGCCTTTGCTATTGCGGAACGCGCCGCAACGGTCTGCCCCATTTTTCCTCCGCCTTGTACATGAACATCAATATCAACTTCCACCGCAAGTGGGCCGGCAAGCTCTATGGGTTCCATGATAACCTCTCTTGCATATTCAGGAGTAATTGTTTCAACATTTCTCTTATTCACTCTAATAACCCCGGTGCCTTTTCTCACAACAGCCCTTGCAGTTGCGGTTTTCTTTTTAGCCTTAACCGTTGTGCCTTTTTTCTTTGTAACCATTTTTACCACTGTGCTCCAAGAATTTTACTTATTTCTCCAACAAGCATAAATCCTTTCTGCAATTTGTTCTCGGCTTTTTCTATTTTTTCTTTTTTCGAATTCGCAAATTCTTCCGGAACACCAATGTGAACTTTTAAATTTTTGAAAGCGGCTCTTCCTGTACTTGTTTTCCAGGGAACCATTCCCCTAATTGCTCTCTTAACCATTTTATCCGGCATCCTCGAATATTTTGGGCCTCTGTGCGGATTTCCTTTTGCGGCCAAGTAAAATCTAACCCTATACTTTTCCAAAATATCCGGTTTAGAACCTGTAATAACCATTTGATCAGCGTTCACCAAATCAATTTTTTCTCCCTTCATGATTCTCTTTGCTATGTAAGTTGAAGCTCTCCCCATAATCAAATTTGACCCATCAATTATAGTCATTTCACAATCACCATTTTATCCGCTTTCGGTTTTGTTCCCAAAAATTCTTTTATCGTGAAAATTTTTCCTTTCTGTTGTGCAACTTTTTTGCCGGCATTTTCCGAATAATCCAAACAAACAACATCAACTTTTCCGTCAACAACTCCGGTTCCCAAAACTTTTCCGGGAACAATGAATGTCTTATCCTTGTTCTTTTTTGCGATCACATTCAACTGATAAAGATTAATTTTCGCCCTTCTTCTACTTCCTTTTGATAGCTCCTCCGCTATCCTTTTCCAGATTTGTTTTCCGGATTTTTTTGAATACTTTTCAAGATCAACAATTATTGTTCTTGTTTCCTGTTTAGTGGGTCCGGTTAACACGCGGACACCTCCGCGTTCAGAGGTGTGCGACCTTCGGTCACACTAGCTTCATTTCTTTTTTCAAACATCTTTTTTTCACATCTTTTTTTACAAATTTTTTTTTCTTTTATTTTAAAATTGCAGGAGGGCGGGTTCGAACCGCCGAAGGCGCTGAGCCACCAGATCTTAAGTCTGGCCCCTTTGACCGCTCGGGCACTCCTGCCCAGAAAAGCTTTTGTGGGGCAATCAACTTAAATTCTTCAGCTCTTGCCTAAATTCCTTGGATTTTTCAGTTAGTTCCTCCACTGCAGCAATAATCAATTCTTTTGGCTCCAAATTGCCGTGTGATTCAACCGTAAAAATAAACGCCGTTGAATCATACTCTATTTTTTCATTATCCTTCACTATAATGTCCCTCTTTTTTTCATCAAGGATCATTTCAAGCAAATCGGCTTTGTACGCGGATTTTTTCCCGCTTTTATCAACAATGCTCGGCATCTCCGTGTAGGAAACAATTGCAGGCTGGTACTTACTATGAGTTGTTCCTCTTCCGGCAATAGCGTCCATTTCAAGTTTCAAGGATTGTCCTTCCGCAAGTTCTGTAATTGGAATATTTCCAAAAGCAGGTTCTATTGTCGGATCAGTACTTTTAATGTCTTTGCTGTAAACCGTGCACGGGCCTTCTTTTTCAAGAACCAATTTTACTTTTTCTCCTGCCTTGTATTTTTTTGAATCCATTTTCAATGGAATCATTGCAAGCCTGTGTGCGAGCATTTCATCAAACATTACGCTTGTGTTCTGGTAAAAGTGAACATCTTCCACCGCGAGTATATTCAATCCCGCCATCATGGTTCTTCTAAGCGCGTTTGCAAACGCGGGATTTGTTCCCTTAACCAAAAATTTAACCTGGTTTTCTTTTGTATCCAAAATTTTTATGTCCATGAAATCAACCTCACTCTTTTTTACTTCTGTGTCTTTTCTTTCTCCTGCACCCGTCATGTGGCATAGGAGTAACGTTCTCGATTGTCCTTATTCTCACGTTATTTCTTGTAAGAGAAAGTATTGCAGCTTCAGCCCCTTGTCCGGGGTTCTTGGGTTTTATTCCGCCCTGTCCCCTGACCTTAACTATAACCTCATCTATTCCTTTTTCCCTTGCTTTTTCAGCCACGATTTCCGCAACCTTCATTGCGGCATAAGGAGAACCTTCTTTGTGTTGTGCCTTGACAACCATTCCGCCTGAACATTTTGCAATTGTTTCCGCTCCTGTAATGTCTGTAAGAAGAATTATTGTATTATTTCTTGAAGCATAAATGTGAATTATTCCTGTCTTGCTCATGTCTTCAACTCCCCGTCTTCTTTCTTAATTTCTTTTTCCTCAATCTCTTGGACAATTTCTTCCAATGGTTCTGTTGATTCAATGAGTTTTTCTTCCGCGGTTATTCCCGCAGCCTCTTCAAATGCTTTCTTCAAATCTTTTTTCTGTACAACATCAATCTTAATCGGTTTCTTATACCAAGAAATTTGTGCGGGCTCTTCCATTGAAACAAGATAACTTGGCGCTGTGAGCTTGTTTCCTCCAAGAGAAATGTGGCCATGAACAATAAACTGTCTCGCCTGTTTTGAACTGTTTGCCATTCCTTTTCTCATAACTTGTGTCTGAAGCCTTCTTTCAAGAACCGCCTCAACTTTCATGCTGAGAATATCTTCCACACTTGTATTGTCATTTGCCAAACCATATTTTTTCAAACCACTCATCAATTCTTTTTCCCTAATATTTCTTTCTTCAAGCGGAAGCGCCAAAAGCCCTCTTGCAATCTGTCTCTTGTTCTTCAACCAGGTTATGTGTTTTCTCAAATCTCTTTTGTTTACCAAACCGTAAAATTCAAGGAGCTTTTTCTCGGTTTCAAGCAATTGCTTATCCCACTTTTTTCTCGGGGTTTCATATCTCTTTCTTCGTTTTTTCGGATCACCCATTCAAAATCACTTTCCCTTTCCCTTTGCCGGTGCAGGTTTGGCTGCTGCGGCCGCTGCAGGTGCTGCTGCGGCCTTTACATCCTTCTTTGTAACTCCAACAACTCCGCCCTTGCCTCTATGCGTTGACTTGGTGCTTTGACCTCTAACGGGCAATCCCCAAGTGTGCCTGAATCCTCTGTAAGTTTTTATTTCGCTCAATCTTTGAATGTCCTGTCTCAAAGCAAAATCAAGATCTGATGTTATAAGATGCCTGTCCGTTCCCGTTACAAAGTCTCTTCTCCTGTTCACGCTCCAGCCAGGAATACCATATTCCTGCGGCTGTTGAACTATCTTCTCAAGTTTGCGAACATCTTCTTCCATTATTTTTCCAATTTTTTCCACGGAGGATTTTCCGGTTTCTTTTTCATAAACAGTTCCAATGCTCTTCGCTGTCCTCAATCCTATTCCCTTGATTTTTGTAATTGCCATGAAAATGGGCTTTGTTCCATTTAAATCAACATTCGCAACTCTCACAATAAAATTAATGTCCTCTTTTGGTCCGGCATCATGCTTTTCCTGCGCCTGTTTGTTCGGATTGAACTTTGGCTTATTCTTGAAATCTTTTTTATCTTTTTTGTCTTCGGCCATTTTATCCCTCTATTTTTTCCGCAATTTCTTTCTGCGAAACCCCTTTTGTAATTTTAATTTTTTTTCCTATAGGAAACAGATGCGCTACATTGCACTTTCTTTTTTGGACTTCCGCACCCTCAATAAGAACAAAATTATCATCCACAATATCAACCACAACAACTTTCTTTCCGGCCTCTCTTCCCGCGGTTTTCACGCAAACGCTTCCAATATCAAGTGATCTCACAAAGCTTCCCCCTTGATTTGGGTTGTCAAAAACTTTTTTATCCTAACCGGAGTTTCACTGATTTTCTTTTTTCCTGAAATAACAAGAGAATAATTTTCCCACAATTCGCGCCTTGCTTCAGTTCCAAGAACTCCGCCGAATTTAACGCTCGGTCTTCTGTTTGTTTTACCTCTCTTTTTGAGAACACTTTTGCTTTGGTTTCCTGTTCCTGAAAGAACTTTTCCGCTAACAGCGCACTCTGCAATTTCTCTCTTATCATTTGTATAATGTACCGCGGTTTTTCCACCCGGAGTTCTCCTGAACTTTTTTCTCTTAACCCTTAAATGCCTATCAACCATTCATAACACCAAATTTTTTTACTGCAGTTCTTCCAACATTAATTATAATTGTGATAATAAGATAAGACAAGAAATACCATCCAAACCAATTTGTCTGATCATACAACTGAATTCCCCAAGTTGCGGTATTCAACAAATCAAAACCCTGAACAAGCCATGGAGTGCTTATTGGAAGATCAATTACGGCTTCTCCGTAAAAAAAACCGAGAATTGCGAACGCCGGCAAAAAAACAACAAGGCTGTACAACATTACTTTTGTTGAACCTGACATCATTTTCTGCATTGATTCAAACATTTCTTTTTCCATTGCCTCCAATTCGTTCTTGGATTTCATGTCGTCTTTTTTCATCAACTCCTTCATTCTTGCCTGTTTTTCTTTCATTGCTTTCTGCTGTTCTTTCATCTCATCCTTGTTCACAAACTTGTTTTGGATAAATTGCGAGACAACCGCCAAAACAAGCGATATGCCTGCAATGTCAACCATGGGATTTACAATCATATTAAAACCTTTGAACCGAAAAATAAGGAAAATCGGGGGAATAATTTACTATTATTTTTTCCACCAATGCCTTTTAAAATCTCCCTCCTTGTCCGAAAAGCCTGCCGAGCATTGGATGCATCTCCATTAGCTGCTCCCTTGCAAGTTCCTCGTAAAGCCTGTAAACAATTCCAACTGTAAGAAGAATTCCTGTCCCGGAACCTATTGCACCCGTAAGGTCGGCAAGACCAGCAAGAAGCCCAACAAACGCACTTCCAAGAATTGTAATAGTTGGAATGTACCTATCCAAAACCTGTTTGATAACCCTTGGATCTCTCCTAAAACCAGGAATTGACATTCCGGCTTTCTGCAATTGCGCAGCAACCTTATCCGGACCTTGTCCCCCAAGTTCTATCCAGAATCTTCCAAAAATCGTCGCAGCAACAACAAGAATAATTATGTATAAGAAAGCGTGTATTATTGATCCTCCCAATCCAATCAATTGGAATGTTGTAATACTTTGTATCATTTGGTCAAATATAGTGGGGGAGATTCCCTCCAAAAAAATCTGTTGAACCAACCCATAAGGCGGAATAACAATCGCGGCAATCCCACCAATAAATGCCCCTACAAAAGGAACTCCTTTTGTAAGTGCAGCCCAAATTGAAAAATTCGCAAACAATGCAACCGCAAGAATAACCGGCATGTTTGAAACATACAAAAATTTTACCGGATATCTGCCCCCCGTTCCTTTTCTTCCCATTGTAATTGGAATGTTAACATGAATTCCTTCCGCGTAAACAACCACAAAAAATATCAGTAATGTAAAAAGTATGGGAAGCAATGCAACAATGAAAGCATTCAACACATTGGTTGCAACTTCCCTGAAAAACAGGAACAAAAGCCCGTTTCCTTGAGCAATGTTAAAGTTCTGTGCAACATCTATAGGGGAGAAAATTCTCCAAACAATTTCTCCCGAAACCTGTGCCGCAATGAACAATCCAATTCCTGAACCAACTCCGTATTTTGAAACAACTTCATCCAAGTAAAGCAATATTATGGAACCGATTGCAACCTGCAATACAACAAGCGGAAGCATTCCCGGCGCCGGAGTTATAAAACCTGTAAGTGAAAAAGCAAGTGCTTCGAAAAAACTCAAAATAATAGCAAGAAGTTTTTGCATTCCGGAAAATTCTGTTTTGTCCGCAGGATTGCTCAAATCAAGTTTTATTATTCCTCCGCCCACAAGAAGCTGGAGAATTATTGAAGCAAGAACAATCGGGCCTATTCCAACCGTTAAAAGCGAACCAATTTGTGAAGCTAATACCACTTGAAGCTGAGATAATTGCCCCGCGCTTTGAGCTGTCAAACCGATAAGAGATATGTTTCCAAGAACAAAGAATGCTAATAATGCGATTCCTGTCCAAAGAAGCCTTTGTTTAAGCGCGGGTTTTTGTTCCGGAGTTCTTACTTCCGGAAGCGCCCCATAAATAGGCTTGAATATTGCAAAAGAACCCATTATGCTTCAGCCTCTTCCTCCGCATCTTCCGCTTCAAAATCATCTTCTGCTTCCACTATGCCGCCTTTTGCCCTAATTTTATCCGCAGCTTTTTGTGTAAGAACAGCATTCTCAATTTTTATTTTTTCGTTAACGGATCCGTTTCCAAGAACTTTTTCAAATCCAAGAACTTTTCCATCTAAAACAATTATTGAACCGTCTTTTTTTGCAGTTCCTTTTTCAATCCATTTAGGAAGCTTGTTTGAAATAATTTCAAGGCTTATAACAGTCATTTTTTTCTTTGCTTTCAGAGTTCTCTTTGTTCCGAAATCAAGGTAATACTTTGAAAACTTGTGTTTGTGTGAACCTGCTCTTCCCACTCCACCTCTATTTCCGGCTCCGCGTCTGTTCTTTGTTCCGCCTCCACCGTGGTATCTTCCTCCTCTCAATTTATTCTTTTTTCTTCTTCTTCGCACAACCATTTCAAATCACCTAACTCATTTTCGCTATCAACACATCAATTTCTTTTCCTCTATCTCCAAGCGCTCCGCCAAGACTGAACTGGATTTTTGTTCCAGCTCTCTTGTGGCCTTTCCTTGGAGGGTGTAATCTCAAAACAGGTTTTATTCCCAAATCTCTAAGCTTTACTTTTCCTTCCAACACTTGCTTTGCAAGTGCTTCAAATCCTGAAATTTTTTTTCCTTTCAAAAATTCAAGTGTGACTCGTTCATCTCCTTCCAAGCGAGCTCTTTTTGTAAGAAGCTTTCCAAGAGTTGCTTCGCCGATTTCTCCAAAAGTAACATAATCCCTTACTTTCTCCAACATTTTTTTCCCGCCCTTATCATTGTTCACCAAAACAAGATGATTTGGTTTGTAAAGCATGAGGGATTCAAGTGCAGTTGTTATTTGAGGTGAAACATTTACTGTTCCTCTAACTCTAATTGCCGCAATCATTGATTTTTCACCTCAATTTTTTTTGCAATATCATTGTTAAGCCTTACTTTGTTTGTAGCATAAAGTGCGTCAACCGCAGCAGCAACAAAATCAAGTGTTGAACCTGTATTTCCGGATGTCTTGCTCCAAACATCTTTTATGCCTGCAAATCTCATAACATCTTTTATTGCATCCCCAACAACAAGTCCTGTTCCTTTCGGAGCAGGCATTAAAGTTACTTTAACCGAGGAAGATTTTCCAATAACTTTGTACGGAACAGAATGTGTTCCTTGTGTTCTTTCCTGCCAGCTTCCTGCGCCTCTTCTGAGTTTTTTAATGTTAAGTTTTGCATTTCGAGCTGCTTTGTTTATTGCAGGGAATTTTTCTTTATCCTTTGCTGTTCCTAAACCAATGTAAGAATCTCCATCTCCAATAAGGACTGCTGCTCTAAAAGAAAAATTTCTTCCCTGTCTTGTAACTCTGGTTGTTTTCCTAAAATCAACCATTTTTTCCTTCATATCAGGAATCAATACATCAATTATTTCAGGCTCCATTATCCTGTAGCCTTTTGAAAAAAAATCATCCAAAGAATCTATTTCCTTGTTTTTTACGAGCTTTCCTGTTTCTGTTTTTGGAACCCAATCAGAAACTCTTTTTACTTTTTCTTCTTCTCTTCTGATTTTTCGTTCGTTTTCGTCTCTTTCCCTTTTTTCCCTAGCCATTTTAATCAAACTCCTTGTTTATTTTAGATTTAACTTCATCAAAATTCTTTTCCGCATCAGCGCTAATGTGTTTTCCTTTAATTCTATCTTCTTTCGGGAAAGCGCTTGCATCGCTTGGGATTTTCATACCTGCATCAATTGCACCTTTCAAAGCAGCAAATATTCTATTCCCGTGAACCGGAGTAGCCAATCCAAGATCAAGAACAGCTTCCTTGATTTCGGCTTTCAAAGCTTTTTTTGCGCACAAGTATCCCGTCAAATATGCAGCAGGAATATTTCCTGTATGTCCTTTCCAACCGCTTTTTTTGAGAGAATTGCTCGCAAAATAAGCCTTTACCTCATCCCCGTGTGGTTTGTAAACAACAAACTCGCAAATAGTTGAGTTATTTGTTTTTCTAACCACAAGCCTTGGCTTGTCGGATTTTATAAGAGCAAGTCTTTTGCTGTAATTTGTTTTGAAAGTTCTTCTTCTCCTGAACTTAACCTTGTAATTCGGCCCGCTGCTCATTTTTTGCCCTCCTCAACCATTGCCTGTAAAGATTTTTTTCCTTTGAAAAAATTTCCTTTGATCATAAGATAAATTTGTCTTGCAGGTTTTTTCAACTTCACTCCTGAATCCTTCATTTCTTTAAGAGTTCTTCTTTGTGCGCGAACATTTTTACGCCAAGAAGCTTTTCTCTCCATTCTTGCTCCTCTTTTACCGGTTCTCTTTCCTTTTCCCCTTTTTCTTCCCTTCTTTTTCTTTGCAGCAAGAATCCTAGCTCTGCCCCTGCTTTGCAAGTGATCCAATCTCTTTTTTATTAATCCTTCTTTTATAAGCGATCTAACATCTTCCTTGGTCATTGCGTCCTTAAATCTTTTTGTTTCGCCGGGAGTCAAATATATTTTTGTGACCCCGACTTTAAGGATTTCCGCCGCCATTTTTTTTGCATTTTGTTCTTTCATTTTACAAACACCTCAAGGGTTCAAAACCTTTATTCCTTTTGCAATTGCTTTATCAACAATCGCGATTTTTTTCTTTCTTCCCAAACCGGAAACAACTCTTATTGCGTGCATGTCCGGAACCATTTCAATTTCGCTGATTTTTGTAACAACAAATTCTCTGTAACCGCTTGGATGTATATCTCTAATTGCCTTCGGTCTTCTATACCCTCCATGAGGGTTGAATCCGTCGCTTGCAACATGTTTAACATCAATTCCTCTTGGAAAGCGCCACTTGTTCCATTTTTCATTTCCCTTTCTCCTCTGGCTTCTTTTTCCGAATCTTCCTCTAAAAACAGGTGTTCCTGTTTTTCTCAAAATTTTTCTTCTTTGAGCTAAAACTTGCTTTGTTTTTTTAACAGCAACTTTCCTGGATTTTTCCTTAGGCCTTTTCTTTTTTGCCTTAACAATTTTTTCCTCTTTCTTGGTTTCTTTTTTTGCATCGGCTTTGCCGGAAACCTTTTCCTCTTTCACAGGAGCTTTTGCCTCGTGCTTATGATCCGCATGCGAATGTTCTTCATGCATGTGATCGTGTTTCTTTTCTTCTTTTGTTTCTTTTTTTTGTTTTGTTTCAGCCATTTTCAATCACTTTGATTTTTGAGTAATATAAATTCCGTCATGGTATATTCTGATGTCTTTTCCCCTGATTTTTGTTGCCTGCTCCATGTTTGCAGCCGTCTGTCCAACATGCTCTTTGTTGTGTCCTTTAACCGTTATGTCCTTTCCTTTAACATCAACCTTTGATTTGCCAACAATCCTTGCTTTTCTTGGATGCTTTGCCCCGGCAAGATTGTTTATTTCCACAAACCCTTCCTTTACCGTAACATTCATTGGAAAGTGACTGTAAACAACTTCAAGCTTGTACTCATACTCTTGCCCAAGTCCTTTCAACATGTTTTTGATGTGCGATGCTATTGAGAGCGATTCCGCCAAATCATTTTTCCTATCGCTGGTTGAATAAACTTCAATTTTGTTTTCAACTTTTTTCAGTATTACATATGTTGATTTGAATTTTCTGGAACTTTCTTTTCCGCCGGCTTTTACGCTAAGCTCGTTGCCGCGCAATTCGGCTTGAACTCCTTGCGGAATTTCTATTGTTGCCATTTTTTGTTCCATAATATACCACTAATAAATGTACGCCAAAAGCCTTCCGCCGGAATGCATTTGCTTTGCCTCATCATGCGTTACAACGCCTTTCGGTGTTGTTACAATAATTGTTCCGACATCAAATGAAGGCAAGTATCTTTTTTCGAATTTTTCGAACTCTGTTTTTTTCACGGCATACCTTGGTTTTATTGCCCTGCATTCGTTGATTCTTCCAATCAACTTTACTTTGAACAATCCTTCTCTTCCGTCATCCACAAATTCAAATGCGCCAATATACTCTTTTTCCTGCATTATTCTGAGGACTTCTTTCATGATCTTTGAAGCAGGCCTGATAACGCATTCTTTCTTTGCCGCGTTCTCATGATTCTTCATGTTGATCAATGCATCTGCTAATGGGTCGTTTCTACTCATTCGGGAACACCTTCCCGACGAGAGGTGTGCGACCTTCGGTCCCACTGATTTTGTTTGTGTTGTTCATCTTCATCACGTCCTCTAATCAAATTTCCTGAAGCCTAGTGCTTCTGCGCTTGCCTTGAAAAATCTCCTATCCATATCCAAACCATACTTGCTAATGTGTCCGCCGTGCTTCTTGCCCTTTCTCTTGAGCTTTGTTCCTCTTTTCAACTGCTTGCTTTTTCGCTCAGTCATTCAACAGCAACTCCGTATTTTTGTTTAACAAATTCAACTGCATCATCCTGGTTTATCACATGCTTATGACTGACTTTTGCCTTGGCAATCTTTCTTCTTTTGATTCTATAACCGGGTCTTTCAAGCGTGACAAGAACATCCAAACCTTTTATTCCGAGTTTAGGATCGTACTTTGCTCTTGGAAGATCAATATATTCTTTAATTCCAAATCCAAAATTTCCAACCTTGTCAAAACTTTTTCTCTTGATTTTATTATCAACCGCTGTAAATGCTTCTTTCAAAAAAGTTTGAGCTTTTGCGCCGCGCAAAGTAACCTTTGCTCCGATTGTTAATCCGGGTCTTAGACCCCAGGTTGGTTGCTTTACTTTACACTGAGTGTGCATTGGTTTTGCATTTGTAATAATCTGCATTATGGTTGTAGCCTTGTTGAGTTCATCTCCTGTTTGGCCTACTCCCATGTTCACGGTAACCTTCTCCACTCTAATCTGTTTCATTGGATTTTCAGTCATAAATCATCACTCCGTTAAAACCTCTAATTCAGGCTTGCTTTTTCCCACAACAAAAACATTGTTGGCAACAGTTTGGTATTTCTGTGATTCCTTTCCAAGCGAAATGAGTTTTTCTCTCTGCATGTTTCCCTCAATAATTGAATCAATCTTACTTGTTTCCCCGACATGTGTTCCCGCAACTATGAAAACACTGTTTCCTTTCTCCAATCTGAGAACTTCTTCAATTTTTCTGCTCGGCAATCCTATTCTCACACTATCTCCAACATTAACACTTTCTTTTCCAACTTCAAGTATGAACCCATCATTCGTTGTCAACACTACTTTTCCTTTTTTGATTTTCCTTTTCCCCACTATTTTTGAAATCTTGAAATCCTTTGACTTATAATCTATCTCTTTTGCAACAAGCCTTCCTTTCGAATCAAAAGTGAATCTCCACTTTTTCTTCATTGATTCGATTTCAATTATATCAAATAATCCAACCGTAAATCTCATGCTTTTTCTTACAATTCCGTTTACTTTAACCTGTCCTTCGGAAAGAATCGCCTTTGCTTCTCTTGCTATTCCAGCAACCTTGAGTAACTGCGTTAATGCAAATGTCAATGGAACAGATGTTTCCTTGTTATGAGGGCCCGGTCTGCTTGTTGTTGTAAACTTATCTTTTTTTCTCAAAAAATATCTCGCGTTAGGCGCCGACAAACTCTTTTGTGTTTTTGTTTCTCCTCTATTTGCCATCTTTCTTCACCTCTGCTTTTTCCGTACTGATGCTTTTTTTCAATTTTTTCATCCTTCTTTTATCGCTTTCATCAATTGCAACAATCATCAAATTACTCGGTCTAAAAGGAATCTGAATTTCTGTTCCGCTCATTTTTTTTCTTGTTATTCCTTCCACCAAAACCTGTCTCTTGTGTCTATTAACAGCGGTAATTTTCCCCTGCTTTCCGACAAATGATTTATTCCCCCTCATAACTTTTACAGTATCCTCTTTTTTTGCATCAATGCTTCTTTTTCCAAATGTTTTTCTAAGTTTTTCGCTCAAATGAATCGCAAAGTCACTCTGTATTCTATGCAGCGGCTTGGTATGATGCCACTTTCTTCTCTTGTTTGGTTTTGAACTTTGCACTTGCATCTTAAACAACCCCTGAACTGATTCCGGCTATTTTCGGAAACCTTTCTCCAACTTCCTTTGCCACAACACCCTTTACCTCAGATCCTTTTGGCAAGCCTTTTTCATCAACAAGAACAACCGCGTTGTCCTCAAATTTTATTCTTGTTCCATCAGGCCTTTTGTATTCTTTTCTGACTCTGATAATAACCG
>DASRUN010000016.1:0-11731 GCA_035655435.1 archaeon
TCTTGGGAAAGAATTTTTCTTATTTGTTTTTCTGTTTTGTTTTCAAAATTTTTTTGGCTAATCCAAGTAAAGTCAAGGTCTTCGGAAAACCTGTAATAACCAAAGTATGCTTTGGTTAGGCAGGTGCCACCTTTGAAAACAAAGTTTTCTGAAAAATACTCTGATTTGGATAATTCGTTAAGAAGGCCTTGCAGCAAAAGATCTTTTTCTATCAGAGCAATGTTTTGTATTTTGAGTTTGTCCGACAGCCAATTCAGCATTTCTTTTTCAATCATTTCAATTCCTCTAATGCTTTTCTGACTGATTTGCTGTAGTGCTTTGAATACTTTTTGAGCTTGTTCTTGCTTGCTTCGTCAGCCCATTCAATCAAATGGTCTCGTATTACCCTGTTTGGTCTGCCAGCGTGTTTTTTCAAGTGGATTAAATCCAGAATGGTTTTTTCCAAATCAGAATATGGAATATTCCCCGCTGTTTTTTTTATTCCAAAACCAAAAAGCTTTTTGGTTAGCTTCACGAATTTTACTCTTCGACCAAGAATCTCTATTGGTTTTGGCCTGAAAATAGTGTCAGAAACAACATAATCAATAGTAAAGTATTCATGGGTTATTGCACTCATTTTTATTGCAGTCTCCAATCCGAGATACCAGTTCTTTACTTTCTTGTATTCCATTGCTTTGGCTATTACTTCAAAAAGGCTCGGTCCGCCAGTCTTAATCTTTCTTTCCTCAATCGTTGGAACATAAAAGAAACCCCGCATAATTCTCTTGATGTAATGGTATTTTCCCAAGTATTTGATTGCATTGACATAGGAAATGCCAAGCTTCTTACAGTGCTCTTTAAGCTTTTCTTCAGAAAGATATCTTTCTTTATCTAATAACAGTTTCCTCACCAACAATTCAAAACTCATCATATCACTATTCACCCATAATGGGAGAATTGTAATATAAACCCTTTGCCTGCTTTTTCAGGCTTTTGTTGCCAAGATTTTTGCTATTGATTTTGGCCTTTTTTTTGACGTTTTTTTAGGTTTTACAACGCAAGGAACTTTGGAAGATACAATGGCTGATTTGATAATTGTTTTTTCCGCCGCGGTTGTGATAAATTTTATTTATTTGGGGAAGAATCATTTCCAAAAAACCCAAGCCTGATCTATTTTGTTAGAAATAACACTGGAAAACCCAGTAAGTAGATGAATCGTGTGATCTTTATACGTCATAGAATCATTTGGCGAAACTCTGTCAAAATAACCATGTTCTGTAATCAACTTTTTTGTGTCGTAAACTTTTGACCTAAAATCTTTGCCAATGGCTTTAAGCCATTCCCTTGCTTTTTCCTTATCCCCGCCGGATTTTTCCAATGCATATTCCCTTATTTTGTTGGAATTATCACTTTCCTCTGGGTTCATAAGTATATCAGCAAATGGTTTCTCTTCAATAAACTCATACAAAAGTTTTTTATGAAAATTTAACTTTGCATCAGGGGGAATCTGACCAGGAATTCTTTTTCCTCTTTTGTCAAAAATCGGATGATCCAATTGGGCGCGTCTGAGCGCAGCAGCTATTTTAGCAGCATGTTTTGGAAATGGCGGCATTAATATGTGAAGTTTATCTTACTTATTTAAGTTTACTCTAGCCATACTTCAATTTCAAATACAAAATTCCGATCAAAAGCGCAAGAGTGAAAATGTTTGCAAGTATTAGGGGAATTGAATTAAGAAAAATTCCATAAATCAGCCACATGAAAACTCCAACAGCGGAAATTACCACCCATGGAAGAGAAAGATCGTGGGTTGATTTGCTTTTCCACGATTTCAAAAATTGCGGGAGATTTGCAATTGTGGTCAGCGTACCGGCAATTAAACCTAGGATAATAATGTAATCCATAGGTTACAATTCCTTGATTCGATTTAAAATACTTGTTAATGAACTGCGCAATTTTTCAATGCGTTCTATTTTGAATTCAAATGTTTTTTCATCCATGTAAACTTTTTTGTTTATTTCGAGTTCGAGCGCCTGTACATTTTGATGCGCATTGCAGTAATGAATTATTTTGGCGCGCTCTCCCGAATAGGGTTTGTTGCGTTCTGTTTTGAAATTGTTTTTTTTGAATTCTTTCTCAAAAATTTGCATGATTTTCTCGGAGCATGTTCCTTTTCCGGTTGCAATGTCTATTTCCGGCCTCTCAGAACCTGAATCCCGGGAAACAAGGCTTCCTTTTGAGTCCATAGAATGCCCATCCAACACAAAAAGCGGTTTGTCAATAGAATGAATGTAATTATCCAGCTTGAGATAGAACGGATCGTAATAATTTTTTAATCTGCTTTCAATGTTTTTTTTTGTCAAGGTTTTTTTAAGCACGATTTCTCCGCCCCATGTTTCGGTAATTATAACGCCCTGACCTTCGCGAAGGTCATCCCTTTCCCTATTCAAGTCAACCACAAAGCGCGAGACAGTTGCTTTGAGAACAGGAAAATTCGGAAGATCAAAAATTTTTTCGGTTCCAAAATCAAGGTGTTTGTTCATGTGCTCTTGGGTTAATTTGAAATCTTTCCTCAAATTAGGCGGAATAATTGTCGAGTAATGCGGAATTGTAATCAGAACATTCATTTTTCTCACTTCTTTTGGATTTTTGTTTTTTCTTCTTTTTGTTTTTTCCTTTCAACTGCTTTTTCATACAAAAATGCGATTATTAATTTTGCTATTTTGTTTCCAAAGAATTTTTTTATCATCCCCGGAGTAAAATTTATTTCAACTAAGTAGTATTTATCCTTTGTTTTCAGGAAATCCACGCTGCATATTTCCGCGCCGATCAATTCCGCGGCACGAACGGCCATTTCCTTGATGTTATCATCAAGCTCTATTAATTCTGCTGTGCCTCCAGTTGCGACATTGGCGCGCCACTCTCCTTTAGCGCCTTTTCTTTTTATCCCCATAACCTTGTTTCCTGTAACAAGGGCCCTGTAATCCATTGCATCTGCGGGAATGTAATCCTGCGTGGAAATGAATTCATCAAAAACGCGCAAAGTCTCAAGTATTGGGGTAAATTCTTCCTCAGAGTTAACTAACATTACTCCCTTTCCCCCAAAACCGCTCAAAAGTTTTATTACAGCAGGAAACCCGGTGGTTTTTATCATTTTAGATGCAACTTCCGGAGTTACACAAAGCGATGAATCAGGAACCGGAATTCCTATTGCGCTCGCAACTTTTACGGTGTAGTATTTGTGACTGCATATTTGGAATGCTTCCGCATTGCTTTGAACATAAGCATTGGAATTTTCCAAAATATCAAGAACTAATTCTCCCAAAACAAAGTCTTCGCCGAAAACTCTAACCCACACAGCATCATATTGGGATAGATCGGTGTGCTTGTAGTAAATCGATGTTTTTCCCTCGCGGCACGCTATCCGAATTTTGTTCAATGGAACAAAGAGCACGGAATCAAATTTTTTTTGTGCTTCCTCTATTATTATGGGCTTGACATCGTTTCCCGAGACACCGCTTATGATGCAGATTTTCATTTTTCTCCCCTCATTTTTTCGGAGTAATGCTGTGCAACTTTTTCGTACATATTCTGGCTTAGGGCATCGTTAAAGAGTTTGAAATCAACGGAATTTCTTACGCCAATTACATTGCCGTTTATCATTTTTACAACTCCCACATCCATTCCGGAAACCTTCGCCGCTTTGATTGCGGTTTCTTTGTCATGGTCGGCCAATCTTGTGTTTATTGCTTTTTTTGAGTGAGAGAGTTCCTCTTCAATCCATTTTCTTTTCACCGTGTAAACGTCATCTCCAACAACAAGACTTTGGTCGACATTCCCCTCAAGATGTGTTTGGATTGTGATTGCGTCAATGTTGAGGCTGATGCTTTTTATGAAGGATTTGAGTGATCGATCCGATTCAACCAAAACCGAATTTGTTTTTTTTAATCCCAAAAAAGTTTTTACAATTATAGGATAGGTGAATTCTTTGAGCGAATAATCAACCGATTCTTTGTCCGCGAGAATGTCTGTTTGCGGGGTCTTCACCCCTTTCGAGCTTAGAGTAGAATAGAGGAATGGTTTGTTCGAGAGAAGATAGTATGAATTTGGTTTGAGTTGGCAGTAAATTCCCTCATCCACGAGTTCGCTCAGGAATGGTTCAGCAAAAGGAGTGAATGTAAGGGGAAGCGAGACAAACGCCGCATCGTATTGTGAAAAGTTTTTTTTGTCCAAAAAAATTTTGGACGCATTTTTTTGTATGTAAATGCCGATGTTTCCGGCCTCAATGAATTCTGATGCCATTTTTTTTGTTTTGAACGCGGCAATGAGTTTTTTCACATCATCATTGTCTTGTTCTGCGATTATTGCTACGTTCATAAAAAAAACCAAGAGTTATTATTTTTTGGAGACTTCTTTTTTAGAATCTTCTTTGGGCTTTGCTTCTTTTTCGGACGAATTTTTTTTGTCCAACTCTCGTTTGAATTTTGAGGACGTTAAATCAGGCTTCCACACGTGCTTTGCCTTTTCTTCCTGCATTTTTGGGAGAATGTGTTCGGAAATTATTTCTGTGATCATGCTGCGCTGCCTCAATTGTCTTTTCAAATAGCGTTCGAATGATTTTGAAAGGTTTTTGTATGAGTTTGTGTCGCCGTAAATCAATCCCTCATTGATGCGCCAGAATGCGCTTGTGCCTTTTTTCGCCAACACCATGTAGCCGCGGGAAATATCATATTCGTCCATTGCATCTTCAAGGATTTTATCATTCACTAAATAAACTCCCGCGGTTTCCGTGCTGGGATCCATTACAATGAGTTCATCAACCTCAACCCCAATGCAAAGTACATAGTGACCTGATCTACTGTTTTTGTCCGGGAAAATAATGGGTTTTTTGTACCATAATATTACGAGGGCTCCTTCGGCAATCCAACTTTTTACTTCCTGTGCGAGGTTTACTATTTCATCAAATCTGATAAGCTGTCCCCTAACTTCCGAATTTGTAAGTTTTTTCACGGCATCCAAAAGATCCTGCGGTTCTGTGCCGCCGGGAACTTTTGTTTTTGCCTCTTCCGCAATTTTTTCCTGTTTGATGTTATATCCAAAAAAATCAAGTGCCATGGCCGCGGATGCGGGCCCGCAATGACTTGGGAGCTGTGGAGTAAAATTTTTGAGGATGTTTTCTATTTTGGATATTTCGCTTCTCACGCGCTTAACCATGAGCTCTTTTGTCATGAGCACTTTGTTTGGGATAATGTAATTGTAGCCGGAAGCAAGTTCTATTGTCACGCCGTGTGTGGAAACCCCGGTAACATCTCCCTCTATTTCACCGATTTTAATTCTCTGACCCGGCTTTATAATGTTTTTTTCCACGTAGCGGGATAAGAGAGAATTCGCAATATAATCCTTGAAAGAATACGCTATGAGCGCGCCGGCAAAAAAGAGAACCGCAAAAACGATTCCCGCAATTATTGTGTCAATGAAAGGAACCGGTGTTGCATAATAGTTTAGTGTGATGCTTACGAGAACGAGATAGAGGAAAAATTTTATTATCACGAAAACCGAGCTGATGATTGCCGGGGAAACTCCGAATTCTTTTAAATAATCCTGTTTTCCGATCCTGAGGAAAAAACTTTTGAGGACATCAACCAGAAGATTGATGAAAATATATCCTAACAGGAGAACTAGAATAATGATGAGGGTTTCGGGAACAATCTGCCAAACCCTTATTAGAATGTCGCGCGCGAATTCCACTCCAAGAACGCCTAAAGCTATTATCGTGAAAACAAGGAATATGAAAAGCTCTATAAGGCTTGTGAGCGAGCGCAATGAAATAAGGGAAACGAGTTTAAAGTGCGAATTTATTGCCTCAAAAAGTTTTGCAACGAGCTTTGCAAAAACTATTCCAAGAGCAAGAACAATCAATGCCACGAGAATGTCATTGGCAACCGCATCCTGAAAAATTTTTATGCCTTCGAAAACCATTTGAACACAATCCTAAATTCAGTAGTATACTGTTAATTGCCTCTATAAATAAATTGGTTTAACAGAATAGAAAATCATCGTAACCTTTAAATATCCGCGATGCACCATATATATATGGGTAAAGCCGCTGATTTTAAATTAGGATTAACTTTTGACGATGTTCTCCTTGAGCCCGGGGCTTCAAGTGTTTCTCCTTCCAATGCGGATTTGCGCACAAAATTAACCAAAACTGTTTCTCTCAATATTCCTATTATAAGCGCGGCAATGGACACTGTTACCGAATTCCAAACCGCGATTGCAATGGCGCAACAAGGGGGTCTTGGAATAATCCACAAAAATATGAGCATCGAGGAACAGGCTGCGCATGTTGAAAAGGTCAAGCGCGCCGAATTTTTGGTTGTCACAAATCCCATTACAATTAACCCCAATACAACAATCGGAGAAATCAACAATCTAATGCTGAAATACAATGTGAGGAGTTTTCCTGTTGTGGAAAACGAAAAGCTTGTTGGATTGGTTACGAATAGAGATCTTCTTTTCGAGGAGAATGAAAATAAAAAAGCCAAGGAAATCATGACAAAGGATCTTATTACCGCGTCGCAGAACACAACAACTGAAAGTGCAAAAAAAATTTTGCACACAAACAAAATAGAAAAGTTGCCTCTGGTTGATTCGAAAGGACACCTCAAGGGTTTGATTACGATTACCGATATTGAAAATATTCAGAAGTATCCGCACGCAAATAAAGACAAAAAGGGAAGGCTTGTTGTTGGAGCATCAATCGGACCGCACGATGAAAAAAGAATCGAAGCACTTTTGGATAAAGAAGTTGATGCACTTGTTCTTGACACAAGTCATGGGCATCGCGATGTTGTTATTGAAGCGGTTAAAAGATATAAAAAACAATTCAAAGTTTCTATAATCGCGGGGAATGTTGCAACTTATGAAGGAACTAAAGCTCTAATAAAAGCAGGAGCTGACGCGGTTAAGGTGGGTTTAGGACCCGGAGCAATTTGTACCACCAGAGTAATAGCGGGAGTTGGGGTTCCGCAGATAACAGCTGTTATGGAAGCTGCACGCGCGGCAAAAGGAACAAATGTTACAATAATCAGCGATGGCGGAATAAAATATTCCGGAGATATTGTAAAAGCGCTTGCAGCGGGGGCGGATTCTGTTATGATTGGTTCGCTTCTCGCGGGCTGTGAAGAAACTCCCGGAAAGGTCATTTACATGAACAGCAGGAAATTCAAGCAATATAGGGGAATGGGTTCTCTTGGGGCAATGGAAAAAGGTTCCAAGGAAAGATATTTCCAAAGCAACATAAGGCAAACGAACAAACTTGTGCCTGAGGGAATTGAGGGAGTTGTTCCGTACAGGGGAACAATTGCGGAGGTCATTTACCAGCTCACCGGGGGATTAAGGGCGGGAATGGGTTTGACGGGCGCGAAAACAATTGCGGATTTGAAGAAAAAGAAAATGATGAGGATTACGGATGCGAGTTTGAAAGAGGGGCATCCGCATGATGTTACGATTACGGAAGAAGCTCCGAATTATTCGACGAACTAAGAGTTATAATAAAGGGTATTTTCAATATTTAATTGAATGTTCACATTTGTTGAAAATGTAAAAAGAGACCTGACAATAATACCGCTTATTCTTGCAAATGTTGTTCCGCTTATCGGAGTTTTATTTTTCAATTGGAGCATTCTTTTTGTTTTGCTTTATTACTGGCTTGAAAGCGTTGTAGTCGGCTTCTTTAATGTGCTGAAAATGGCAATGGCAAGTACCGAGTCCGTGCAAGTTTCCGGGGGGATTGCGAAGGCCATTCCAATAGGCATCAAGTTATTTATGATTCCTTTTTTCATTGTACATTATTCCGGGTTTATGCTTGGGCATTTGATTTTTATATTTGTCCTTGGAACATTTTTCTCAAACAATGTGCCTATAAATATTCTCGATATTATAACCGTATTTTCTGCCGCCATTTCGCTTTTTATCAGCCATGGAATTTCTTTTTTGACAAATTATGTGGGAAAAAAAGAGTATTTGAATACATCAATTCATCAACAAATGTTTGCACCCTATGGCAGGATTTTTGTGATGCATATAACGATTGTTATTGGAGCCTTCTTTGTCGTTTTTACAGGGATTCCGGCAGCTCTAATTGTTTTATTTATCGCACTCAAAACATTGGTTGACATAGGTGCGCATCTTAAGGAGCATCTGAAATATCAGCAGCCATAACCGCTATGCCGCGATATTTAATTTTCCACAGATTTGTAATGCCGTATTTTTTTGCATATTCTTTTGGCCAGAGTTTGCGCGGAATTTTCTTTTCGGCATCCGTATTCTCTGCAAGTTTTGCGGTTACTTTGCCGACAAGTTCAATTCAAAATCCTAATTATCTGATGCCGGTGTCGATATCAATGTCAAGGTTAGTTGTTTCGCCTGCTTTTATTTGGAAACGTTTAATGAATTTTGGCTCTTGGATTGATCCATACCAAAGGGAATATTCCTCAGCGCCCTCAGCTTCCTCAAGTTCAATTTTGTAATTTCCAAATTTGTCCGCGGTAAATTCTGTAACTTTTTCTCTTCCAGATATAGAAGCTCCATTTGGCCTTTCAACAGTAATTACATACGCAGCATATGTTTCTTCGTTAGGCAGGCAATTTGGGTCAGGGGGATTTGTTTCAACCGGGCAAAGCGGGCTGATTGTAATGTGACCCTGCAAATATCCTTTTCCCTGTTCTTGCTGGTTTGCAATGCATCCAAATAAGAGAAATGCAATTGTGAGGAATAAAATTGCGCGAATTTCTTTTTCCATAAATATATTGAAGAGTTTTATTTTATATAAGAGTTCTGATTTAGTTAGCACATTTATTTTTACAATTCCAGCATTGGAAAAAAAGAAAAAATTAATCATTTCTTGCGCGTGTAAATAAACACTGCAACTAAAATAATTACTATTACAATTGCAACAGGCAAAAGATCAAATCCCGGTTGCGGAATTTCGGAGGTTTTACATTCAGGTTCCGTTCCATCACAATCAGCATCGCAAATATTATCTTGAACCATGTCGCAATAACCGTCATTTCCCCCTGAAGCGCAGTCGTTGGGACAGGAAATATGATTTTCCGATTCCTGGCAAATATTGTCGTTGCACTTGTCGATCAAATGTTCAACATTAAATTTGTCAAGTTCTTGCCCATCTTTTAACACCGCTATTGAAACGGCATTTTCCGAATAAGGAAGCATTTCCACAAGAGTGTTTAGTATTATATTGTGTGTTTCGCCTACCTCAGTTTCGGAATTCAAATTTTCAAAATCCCCATTTTCTATAATAACAGGTCTTTCAAAACTTATTTTGGTGGAAAAAATTTGAGAACCGTTTTCTCCTAAAAGTATCAGATCGTAATCTCCAACCTCAAGAGGCAAATTTGCCCCGGCGCTCCGCACTGTAACATCCTCAATTGCAACAACCCCGCCATTGTTCGAAAGAATAACAACAAAAGATTCCGCATTCACAAAACCTATAAGCAAAATAACAAAAAAAGCGAGCAATATCTTATTCATCCACACACCCCGTTGTTACATGTTTGATCGGATGCACAACCGACATTTCCTTTAGGATCAAATGTTCCGGGGGCAAGTCTACTCTCATAACAATAATCATCACAAACACTTCCTGATACATCTAAATCCCAATAGTATTCAAACATGTGGCAAATAAACCTTTCATTTACCAAACCATAAGTGCTTGCCACAAGGGCATTGCCCATATAACTCTGTTGTTCATTTGAACGCCAACAATCATCTGTTTGATAGAGGCAACCCTCAAAGCAACCGACAGTTGTTTCGGAAGCAGCCAAATCAGACCAATAACTGTTCGCAAGACACAAGTTTTCTGCCACTGAATCTGATAGACTAGAGAGCGTGCAAAAAGTGTTCGCGCTTTTTGGGAAGAACTGTACGTCTCCAGAAAGGTTACAGCGGTAATCAGAATCCCCTACCCAGTCAGGTTCATCATACAACATACCAACCGCATGCCCGGTTTCGTGTACGAATACCCTAGAAAACCGGTCAACAGTCCCGTTTATCCCTAGGAATATTTCTGAACCACCAAAACACTGGGGATGTAAAAATGAAATCTCACAAGGGAAGTGAGTGTAGGAAACCTGAGTGGACGCATCATTTTCTGCAATCACTCTCACACTGTTATTCCTCGTAACCGGGCAAATGTTGAACACCTCTCTATACGGATCAATGGGTTGTCTCACAAACCAAAAATTAAATTGATTCGAATTTGTTGTAAACGGATCTGCGCTCAAAATCAAGTTTGTTGCAGCTTGAACTCTTTGTAGATATGCGCTCTCAGTATAAGGAAACTGTGGATAATTCACAAATACAAAATTGAATCGATCATCAAAATCTCCATTGTGACCGGCAATAACTTCCTCACAGTCAGGAAATTCACCTGACAGCGAAACCGTTAAGGTTGATGCAGAATTATGGGTTAAGGAATTTTCATTGCTCACTATGTTATACCTAAACACGTATGAGCCAGCCTGCGAAAAGCTTTTTGTAGCTGTAAAAGTTGTGGAGGATGCATTCTGCGACAGAATTTCGAATGTTATATTGGAGTCCTGGAATGATCCGGCATCTCTTTTTTCCTGCAAGGTTATTCCTGAACCCAAAACTGTATGAGGTTTTGCAATTGTTATTGTGAAAGTTACGGGCAAACCAACAGTCTGAGTGGTTGGAGTTATCGAATCTGATTCAACAATTATTTGATCTGTAACAATTTGGTGTTCGCACCCATTTGAAGCGATTAAATCAAGATCTTCCCATCCCGCAGCACAAGAGCAAACTCCCGGGAATGTTAGTGTGCATGTTCCGCATGTTGCGTCTGTTCCATCTGTAGGGGTTCCTGCAGCAGTGCATTGGTTGTTGCACGAACCAACAAGGTGCTTTGTTGTATCACAAGTGTTTGTTCCGCAGCTTGTTTGTGTTCCTGTTGCGCATTGATTTGTTGTTAATACGCAAGTTGTTGTGTTACAAGTGTTTGTAACATCGCTTCTCGTGAAAATGCTTATTCCATTGGCGCCGCAATAATTGTCGCATGATTGGAGCAACGGCGCGGTTGTTGCATCGCATGCAGCTCCGCACGAACCGGTTACGCATTGATAATTTCCGTTAACCAATGTTTTTGTTCCATTGCACATTGGGAGATCCGCATCGCCCTGCAAAAACCACAGGGAACTTGTCGTGTCAGTCTTGAAAAAATTCAATAATAAATTTGCAATTTTTTGCCTTCCGGAAGTTGAAGGATTTCCGGAAGTTGATGGATGAATGCCATCGCCAGTAGTGTTGGCCGGCGTCCAAGTAAAACCATCAGCCCTTGGATTTGTACCATCCGCCCATAAATATGGACCCCAACTCATCCAAGGAGATTGTGAAGGATATGCAATGGAAGCATCGCCATTAATCTGATCCTCAATGAGCCATTTCACGCTGAAACCATTTTCGTAAGCAAAGAGCTCCGGGTTCAAAGCTGTTTGTTGTGTTGTGTAGGCTCTTGTCCTGCTCGAAAAATAAGCCAATTTTATGTTTGGATATTTTGTTTTCAGAATCTGCGCAACAACCTTGAGTTTTTCATGCAAATATTCAGCGTGGTTTGGAAAAAGATTTTCCGGAGTGGGTTTGGTTCCGGGGTTGGATTGCGCGAGTTTCACCCAAGCAATCTGAACCTGTGCAGGGGTAACGTTTTCAAGGG